>JBCDIR010000715.1:0-2404 GCA_038748735.1 Bacteroidota bacterium
GGCGCGCCCCACTAAAAGGCAGATCACACCTGGCTTCTAATTCGCGTGATTAAATGATGCTTCTAGGGCATGCAGTCGAACTACCCAAAAAAACTGTATGTTTACTGTATGGTTTACCTAGCTACTAGCGTGAGCCGAGATTAACTATTTCCATTTTTGTAACCTAAACCAATGGGTTACTCCTATATCAACCAGTAAAACACCACCATATTATGGCCATTTCGGTAAAAAGCGGTAAAGGCGAACTCAAGCTGCACAAAAGCAAAAACCTCGTTGGATTAAAGGCAACTACGCAGGAGCGATCGCTGGCGGAGAAGCAGTTCGTGGAGGAAGAAGTCCTCTCCAACCTGGGTGGCTTTCAAGTCGTCAGCTTGGATAAAGGCGACAAAGATGTCGATACCCGCCTGGACGAAGTACGTGCTCAGGACGAAGTAGCCATAGGTACCCACGTCTACTTTGCCGAGGGCAGCGACAAGCCGATGGTACCCACCGGAGAAATATACCTCACGTTTGAAGACGGCGTGTCCGAAGAAGAACAAGCGATTGTCCTGGACGAGTTCAAACTCGAAATTGAGGAACGGCGCACGGCCACTTTTCTACTGGTTAAGGTAACGGCTCAGTCACCGAACCCACTCAAAGCAGCTGCCGCCCTACAAGCCTTGTCCATGGTCGCTACGGCGGAACCCGATCTGGACATGCCGCTAGAGGAGTATGCCTTTGCTGCGCCCCAGGACAACCTGCTACCACACCAGTGGCACTTAGAGAATAACGGCTTCGTAGTGGACGCTAATTTTAGACTCAAAAAAGGAGCAGATTCGCGCGTGGTAAGCGCCTGGAACCGCCTGGGCAATACGGGCAATTCTCGCATTACCGTAGCGGTCATTGACAACGGTTTTGATACCAATCATCCCGACCTGCGGGGCAAGATTCATAAACCCTACGATCTACGTACACGCTCGTCGCGCTTACCGCAGGGCGATCCACGTTTTACGCACGGTACGCCCTGTGCGAGTGTAGCCGTGGCCGCCAGCAATGGTACGGGTATCGTAGGAGCCGCGCCGGGGGTACGCTTCATGCCCATCGACGGAACGTCTTTTAGCGCGCGCACCACCGAGGAAATGTTTGATTACTGCATCCGCAACGGAGCGGACGTCATCAGTTGCTCGTGGGGTACGACGGACGCGCGGTACAACCTCAATTCCGTCAAGGAACAAGCCATCGCCAAAGCCGCCCGCCAGGGTCGCAATGGCAAGGGGTGCGTTATCATCTACGCGACGGGCAACGATAACCTCAACTACGTCAACTATTACGCGGCCCACCCGGACGTCATCGCCGTATCCGCCAGCACGAGTGAAGACTCGCACGCCAGCTACGCCAACCGCGGGCGGCAGGTGAGTGTCTGCGCGCCGTCCAACGGGCACTGGCCCATCATCGCCGCGCGGGCTTCCTGGGACCAAGGCCTGAATTGGGAAACCGGAGCCTTCAAGTTCTGGCGTGATGGTCGCAACCGCGGCAGTCGTTACAAGCACTTCGGCGGTACCTCGAGCGCTACACCACTCGTAGCTGGCATCTGTGCGCTCATCCTGTCGGCCAATCCTGATTTGACGGCTAAGCAAGTCAAGCAAATCCTGCAACGCACCGCGGACAAAATCGGCCACCCCTCGGAATACAGCAATAACGGGCACTCCTTAAAGTACGGCTACGGGCGCGTGAACGCCGACAAGGCCGTTGCGGAAGCCATCCGTCTGCGCGACGCAGCACAAGCCAGCACGCCTCCCCCACCGAGCACCGTTAGTAAACCCGTCAGCGGTGGCAGAGGTCTTTTTCTGTTCGACGTCAAACGGCAAGCGGCCCAGGGCTGGGGCGTACAGATTGGCGTTTTTTACGAATATGGCAATGTGCTGATTCAGGCGGAGAAATTGCAGCGACAATTTGGTGTACCCGTAGTGGTAGGTATTGACGAGTTGAAGGGGAAGACAGCTTACAAGGTTGTGCTCGGTAATTTTTCCACGGACGGTCCCGCCCGGCAGTTACTTAGCAAAGTGAAAGCAGCGGGTATCGGTGCGTTCCTGCGCCGCCTGTCGGATATGGCGTAATGAACTTGTTCAATAAGAGCGTACGACAACTGGTAACTTTAGTCGAAAAACGGGGAGCAGTTCAGTTTGTCGATGGGAATTTCCAGGTTTACCAAACTTTTTGGAAGTTTAGTAAACCGACTTCTTCGGACAATGCGACATTTTGAAATGCACCTAAAAAACGATGGGTCAACTTAAGGAGCGAACTATTTGTACCTAAGTAGGTTACGCAGATGAACTCACCTTTTAACTAGGTATGCGGCGAATGCACGCCAAAAGTAAGTGTGATGCTTAGGAGGGTTGACAAACACTGGAAAATGCTCATCAAC
>JBCDIR010000716.1:0-2394 GCA_038748735.1 Bacteroidota bacterium
GTCGCAACGAGTTGGATGACCGTCATCGGTTTTATTGATGATTATATAAAGGTGTTTCGCAAGAACAAAAAAGGCCTCCACGGCTGGTTCAAAGTACTGGGCCAAGTAGGTTTGGGACTGTTCATTGCGCTGACGATGATTCAAAACGATGACATCGTCGTACGCATGGATATGGAAGAAGCTGCCGCTATTGAGCTAAGCGCCGACCAAATGATTGGCGATACGATTACGGTCCTAGACGGGGACAAAATCGTTGGCTACAAAGGTGACTTTAAAACCAACCTAACCAACGTACCCTTCCTGAAAGGAAACAACTTGGATTACGCCAAGCTGTTACCACTCGCACCGCACTTAGCCTGGATCATTTTCGTGCCGCTGGTAATATTCATCGTTACGGCGGTCTCGAATGCGTCTAACTTGACGGACGGTTTGGACGGCTTAGCGACGGGCGTTTCGGCCATCATCGGCGTTACGCTGGCCGTTTTTGCCTACGTATCGGGTAACAGTATTGCGGCCAATTACCTCAACATTTTGCACCTGCCGGGCAGTGGCGAATTGGTGATTTACGCGGCTTGTTTCCTCGGGGCTTGTATGGGCTTTCTGTGGTACAATTCGTTTCCCGCTTCCGTCTTTATGGGCGACACGGGGAGTTTGATGCTCGGCGGCGCGATTTCGGCCATGGCCATATTGTTACGCAAAGAATTATTGATTCCTATTCTGTGTGGAATTTTCGTAGCGGAGACGCTATCGGTCACCTTGCAGGTCGGGTATTTTAAATATACCAAGCGGAAATACGGCGAAGGTCGTCGCATTTTCTTGATGTCGCCCTTACACCATCATTACCAAAAGAAAGGAATGCCGGAAATCAAGATCGTCACGCGGTTTTGGATCGTCGGGATTCTGTTGGCGGTAGCCACCATCCTCACTTTGAAAATTCGTTAGCCTAAACGATTTAACCCAAACGGAGAATGACTGAAAACACAAATATAGTAGTCTTAGGCGGAGGAGAAAGTGGGGTAGGGGCGGCCCTTTTGGCCCAACGGCAAGGAGCAAAAGTGTTCCTGTCGGATTTCGGTACCATCGGTGAGCGCCAACGCGTGGAGCTGGACGTGGCCGGCATCGAATACGAACAAGGCAAGCATACCTGGGAGCGCATTTTTGCGGCCGACGAGGTCATCAAAAGCCCCGGCATACCCGATACGGCACCTCTGATTCAGCAACTACGCGATCAGGATATTCCGGTTATCGGTGAGATTGAATACGCCGCCCGTCACACTTCCGCAACGCTGCTAGCGATCACGGGGAGTAACGGTAAAACGACCACCGCCTACCTGACGCACCACCTGTTGGAAGCAGCGGGTAAGTCGGCACAGTTGGTGGGCAACGTCGGTTACGGATTCGCCCGCGCCATCGTCGAACGCGACGAGCCGGAAGTATACGTCATCGAAGTGAGTAGTTTTCAACTGGACAGCATCGTAGCCTTTCGGCCTAAGATTGCGGCGGTTTTAAATATCACACCGGACCACTTGGATCGCTACAACTACGAAATGGCGGGTTACATCGCCTCGAAGTTGCGTATCACGATGAACCAGCAAGCGAAAGACGGCCTCTGGTTCCTGGCCGAGGATGACAACATCAAAACGGGTTTGGCTTTAGCCGAATCACAAGCCGAACTACACCCACTCGCAAAGGCGAGTATTGTAGACCACGGCTTTGAACTCAGCGGTCAACGCATTGATTTGGCGGACACACAATTGCGCGGCAAACACAATGCCCTCAACGCACTGTTCGCCGCCAATATGGTCGAAGCCCTGGGGGGTACGCCCGCGCAGGTACAGGCAGGTTTAGCCACCTTTCAACCCGTACCGCACCGCTTGGAACCCGTAGGAGAACACAATGGTGTTCGCTACATCAACGACAGCAAAGCCACCAACGTGGATGCCGTCACCTACGCCCTCGACGCCATGACGGAAGACATCGTCTGGATCGCCGGTGGCACCGACAAAGGCAATGATTACACGCCCCTGCTGACCGCAGCGCGCACGAAAGTGAAAGCACTGGTCTGTATGGGCGTCGACAATACCAAGCTGAAAGCAGCTTTCGGTGATACCATTGAGATGATAAGAGAAACCAGCAGTGCCCAAGCAGCGGTACAAGCGGCCTCCGAACTGGCGAAACCCGGTCAGGTGGTCCTACTATCTCCGGCCTGCGCGAGTTTTGACCTCTTTAAAAATTATATGGATAGAGGGGATCAATTTCGGGCGGCGGTACAGGCGTTGAAGTGAGTACTTACGTGGTAGTACTGGCAGCTTCGCTGCGGCGTGGTGGTATCGGCTTCGCCGGGATGGTTGTGTTCGCTACGCTCACGGGCTGTGCTAACGTGTACTACTTCGA
>JBCDIR010000717.1:0-2387 GCA_038748735.1 Bacteroidota bacterium
CTCAAATTAGTTCAACTTAGTGATGACTTTAAACGAGCGCATTTTTGCGTTACTGGAACTCGGGAAGATTCTCCGGGCGCAAACCGACGAATTTTTACAGGCGAGCGTACAGCGAACGGCTTACCACAACGGTTGGTTAACCGTTGACAACCAGCAGCAAGCTATTGCCGCCATTGCGGAGCAAATGCTGACGCGGGAAGTACTGGACAGCTGGTTAGCGGCGTACCAAGTCCCGGAGGTCTCATCGCCTAGGAAGGTGGGCTTGGTCCTGGCGGGCAACTTGCCCTTAGTGGGCTTTCACGATGTGCTCTGTGTGTTCGTAGCGGGACACCGCGCAGTACTCAAATTGTCGGACAAAGATCCCTATTTACTCCCTGCTATCCTGCGAATACTCCAACAAATTGATGCGCGCACGGCGGGCTACTTCGAGACGGTTGACAAGCTGACGGATTTTGAAGCCGTTATCGCCACGGGGAGTAATAATTCGGCGCGTTACTTCGAGGCTTACTTTGGTAAATACCCGCACATTATCCGCCGTAATCGTCACGCAGTGGCCATATTGAACGGGTCGGAAACAGCGGAAGAGTTGCTGGCACTGGGCCGGGATGTATTTGACTATTTTGGGCTGGGCTGCCGCAACGTGGCAAAGCTGTACTTACCCAAAGACTATGATTTCGATCCGCTACTCAGCGCGCTCCACGAATACCGACAGATCGTCAATCACAGTAAGTACAAAAATAATTTTGACTATAACTACGCCCTCTGGCTGCTCAACAAAGTCGACTTCAAGGCTAATGGCTGTGTGATGCTGAAGGAGGACCCCTCGCTCAGCTCGGCCATTGCTACGCTACACTACGAGTACTACGCACATTTATCGGAAGTACAGCAACAATTAATCGCTAAACGAGACGAGATTCAACTCGTGGTCAGTCAACACGACTTTGCGCCCCTCCCCTCCTTTGCCTTCGGACAGGCGCAGCAGCCGGGCCTAGCGGATTATGCGGATGGGGTGGATACGTTGGGTTTTTTGTTACGACTTTGAAATCCACTAAAAATCGTATTGCCCGCCCAATTGCCAGGATATAGTCGGTTTGCGACTTACGCCCTTTTGAGCTACTCGAATCGGGAAAACCTGGGTAAAATTCACCGACCACTGCTCGGAAAATTTCCAAAAATGAGTAAAGCCAAGAAAAAGGTCTGACAAATACCACTCAGTAGCCGGACCATTGATGTCCACTGTATTGAATGCGCCGGAATCTAAATAAGTGTATTGACCTCGGACTGGTCCTTGCTGCAAGAATTGTAGTCCCAGCTGTATATTAGTCCCCCAGCCTTTCCATACCATTACTTCACGAGCTACTCCCAATTGGAAACGATGATCCCTGTACTGTACCCGACGGAAAAATATATCTTGTGCTGGTATATTAGATGGCCCAGCGGGTAGGCCCCGCACGTCCGTTTGCAGCCCAGCTAGTAGGCGTACATTGTCCTGAGTGTAACGAGTCAAAACAAACCAACGATCGCTTGGTTTCCAAAAGAAACTAGCGTACCAACTCCACCCCGTCGTATCAGCAGTGTTAGATGACGTATACCTAAGCACCCGTATCATTTTCTCTGCCCCCAGCCCGACACGCCACTGCTGCGTCGGCCACTGCCAACGATCTTGCTTGGGTGGCACGTAAGATATTTGGGGATTTACGAGAGGCATGATGACCCTCCCTATGCTTGAGGTGTAAGTAGTCAGTGGCGTCAGTTCTGGTGGAACGCTGGCAGCCATAGCCATGGAAGTGGCGGACGGTAACGTAAGAACTACAGTATTAGTGGTAGATCCTTTCCAATTAGTCGTATCCGTTTGCTGTGGTAAAGAGGTGACACTTGCTTGCTCTCCCAGTTGTTCTACGGCAACTAGCTTTCCGGTATTTTCAAGCAGGTGAGCAGCTTGGTGAGAGACCGTTTCTACTGACGATTCAGCGACTGCTACGAGAGAAATTTCATCGTGAGGGGTTTCAAATACTTCTACTAAGCGATGGGTATTTGGACACGGTTCGGGTATTGCCTCAGTGGACGATTCATAGTACGTATCACGGGTAATATCCGAAGCGAGGGATTTGCCCCGAGGCTGTTCTCCGACTAAGGCAGGAATACCCCAAATGGCTACTCCAACCAATAAAGCAAGTCCAGCACTGCTATACCACCATAACGCACGGCGCTTGCGACTTTTCCGCAAACGTGCAGCGACCAACTGCCACTGGCGTTGTTCCCCCGAAAACGACTGTTCGTCAGCTAACGCTCGCTGAAACAGATCGTCTAGTGAATTATCGTCCATACGACTGGTTTTTGACGGTGAGGGAGTGAAGCGCTGCACGCAGCTTTTTACGGGCTTTTGC
>JBCDIR010000718.1:0-2385 GCA_038748735.1 Bacteroidota bacterium
CTGGTCGCCAATGCGCTCGGTTTTCCAGAAGCACACTCGGAGTTGATCGCTATTCCTAATCTGCAAATCGACATTTCAGCTACCTTGGCAACTATTGAGACCATAGATAATACTTTTCATCCCCAAGACGTATATTTAGATATTAAGCTGACGGATAATCACGCTGCGACCGATTTTTATTATTTCTACCCCAGTAATCGTTATCGCCTCCCCTTTGCAAAAAGAGAACCTTTTTCCTTCAACGCCCGTCCTGCGGTCTACATTGATACCGAAGAATCCCTCGACCAGCAATGTGGTACCTTGTTCTTTGACGCTGGCTTTATTCAACCGGACTTTTGCTTTCCTAACGAAAGCTTTACTTTCCCGCTCTATATTTCTGTCCCCGCAGCGGAAGTAGACTGGGACAGCATCGGTTTCACCATCGCCACTACGAGTGAATTTTTGTACGAAAGCGCCCGCAGCTTAGATCAGCCGGAGATTTTGCCGGAGGAATTACTATTCCGAACCCAGTTGTACCTATCTAACGTAGAAGGCGGCTACGGTGTCGTTGCCCCGAGGCACGAACGGGTGGTGTGGGTTAAGCGGTAAAGCGTCCCCTGCCCTTCACGACGATCAAATAGCCGCAGCCAAGTTTAGTTTAAAATGTCGAATTAGCCATTTGTTCAACTTCTAATGGTTTGGCCGTACGGAAGATTCTCACCAACAATACGCAATGCCTCTTAACACCCTTTCACTGCTTAATACCAGGATTTTATACTAGAGTTCCCCCATTTCGACGTTCATTTGTTAATTTTGCGTAACATATTCAGTCTAAATACTAACATTTTCATGAAGAAATATTTGTTTTCCGCGCTAGCCCTCTTTGGTGCCTTGGCGCTAACGGCTCAGGACACGCCAAAAAACTGGCCCCACCTAGACCTGACCAAGGACGGGGTATTGGGTATGAGTACGGATAAGGCGTACGAAGAATTGCTCAACGGGAAAAGTGGCCAAATGGTCATCGTGGCCATCATTGACTCCGGCGTAGATGCCGAGCACGAAGACCTCGCCGACGTCATGTGGGTCAACGCAGATGAAATTCCCGACAACGGTAAAGATGATGATAACAATGGTTATATCGACGATATCCACGGCTGGAACTTTATCGGTGGACCTAACGGTACGCACATCGATTCCGAAAACCTGGAAATCATCCGTTTGTACAATCGCTACAAAGAACGTTTCGAGGGGGCGGACGTGAGCAAGCTCTCGAAGTCAGCCCGTAAAACTTACGATACGTATAAAGAGTACGAAAAAATCATCAACGACAAGCGGGAAGATTTGGCCCCCAAGGTACAGCTCTACGGCACCACCTTCGAAATGCTAGAAGCGGTGACCAAAGCCATCGGTAAAGCTCCGGAGGATATTACCAAAGAAGACATCAAAGCACAAATGGAAGGTGACGCGGAAAGTGGTGCCGAATTTGTGATGCGTTTTATGGAAGAAGGCTCTAGCTTCGCCGACATCTACAACGACTTGGAGGGCTACGCTACTTACCTGAAAGATTCCTACGGTGCCAACTGGAACCCAGATTTTGACGCACGCGACATCGTCGGAGATGATCCTTCCAATCTAACAGACCGTGACTACGGCAATAATGATATCGAAGGTCCGGACGCAATGCACGGTACGCACGTAGCGGGTATCGTGGCTGCTATCCGCAATAACGACATCGGTATGAACGGGGTAATTTCGGACAACGTACGTATCATGTCCGTCCGCACGGTACCCAACGGAGACGAGCGCGACAAGGACGTAGCCAACGCCATTTACTACGCCGTCGACAATGGTGCTACCGTCATCAATATGAGCTTCGGCAAGGGCCAGTCGCCTTACAAGGGAGCCGTAGATGCCGCCATGAAGTACGCCGCCTCGAAGGATGTGGTACTGGTTCACGCCGCTGGCAATGATGGTAAAGAGAACAACACGGAGAATAACTTCCCCCACGACGTTTACGCTAAGCGCGGACTGTTCGGCAAGAAAAACGTACCCACCTGGATTGAGGTAGGTGCCATGACCGTCAACAACGACGAGGGCCTCACGGCGAGCTTCTCCAACTACAGCGCCGACTACGTAGACGTATTCGCTCCGGGTGTAGAAATTTATGCTACCGTACCGGACGATAAGTACCAGAACCTACAAGGTACGAGTATGGCCGCTCCGCAAGTGGCGGGCTTAGCCGCGCTACTGCGTTCGTACTTCCCCGATCTGACGGCGGTTCAAATCAAGGAAATCATCATGGAATCGAGCGTAAAGCCGAGTCAGATGGTGAACGTACCGGGTGAAGAGGACAAGAAGACTTCCCTGAGTAAAATATCCGTTTCGGGCGGAGTGGCTAACGTCTAC
>JBCDIR010000719.1:0-2384 GCA_038748735.1 Bacteroidota bacterium
GCTAAAAGACACCCTTTTAGAGTGGAAAACACTTATGCCAAAGTATAAAATAACAAAACATAGTTATGAATAAATATTACTTCTTGTTGGCGCTGTTTTGTATCAATTTTGCGGAAATAGCGCAAGCCCAATATCACATCGAGTCCATTACGCCCGCCAATGGTGGTGCTTGCAACGGCGCCATTGCCATTGCGGTGGACACCGCCAATGCACCGCATACGTTTCGCTGGAGCAAAGAAGGAGAAACGGGAACGGCCATTGATAACCTGTGTCCTGGGGTGTACGCCGTGGTAATTGAAGATACCTACGGTTGTAGTTGGGAACTAGAGGCGGAGGTCGGAAAGATAGATGGTTGCTACATAGAAACGTCTGAGACTTTTCGGGTAGCCGTCGAACACGTTTGCGAAGACAGCCCACAAGGAAGTATTACGGTAATACCAAGCACCTCTACTGCCTACAACTACGAGTGGACGCACGGCAACGGAAATAGTCCTTATGCGGGGAACCTCGCGCCGGGGACCTATTCGCTGACCGTTAGGGATGCCAGCGACCCTGCCTGTTTTGTCCAACTGACCTATCAAATAGAGACCAAAATGGACTGTGGCCCCGCCCCGTCCGTCGATAGCATTCCTATCTATATCAACGAGTTCTACAATGGACCAGAAGGGCGAGCCGAATTTGTTGAACTAGTAGTCAAGGGAGATGGCACCTGTGCCCCTGTGGACCTACGAGGCTTTATCATCGACGATAATAATGGAGACTTTTCTAATCCTACGCACGGAATTTGCGGTACGGGGTTCTCGGGCGGCCACATTCGATTCAAGCAAATCGCTAGATGGGCGGCCGTTGCACCGGGAAGTAAAATCTTGCTCTACAACCCAGCAGCTAAAAACACGGGAATTACGGCTAACGATGACCCCTACGATGAAAACGGCGACGGGCTTTACGTCCTTCCCATAACGGACGACGGCTTGGAAGGAACCCCGCTTTTTCCTAGCTATTCCAACCCTAGCTATACGCCAAGTTCAGCACAAACAGTGACTTTTCAAGCGGCTAAATGGGCCTACATTGCGCTAAAGGACGATAAAGATGCCATTCAGGTACGCTATCCAGATGGAAGGTACTGCCACGGTCTAAGCTACGGCGGCGCAGATTTTATCAACGGTGGACTCGCTGACCTACAAATTAGCACCACTAGCACTTTGAATGAAGCGATTTATTTTAACAGTGGAAGCATTAACGATATTACGAATTACGGCCAGTCACCGACGGCAACGCCCGCAGCGGCGAATAACCCAGAAAATGAAAATTGGTTAAACCAAATTGCGTGTGTAGGAGGTACGCTAATTGTCAATGAACTTTCCAACGGCACCGACGAACGGTCGGGCTACGTAGAACTGCTGGTCAAAAGCGACCACGATTGCGGCAAAGATGAAACGCGTTAAGCGACTGCGGATCATGCTTATACCGCCCTCGGTAGGTCTGTTTCTTTCGAAAGACGCGAGCACGTTGCCTCCGCCGCTTTTGTCTCGCGAGCACCTGCTCTTGCCCTTCGCACCGCTGTTTCAGCACCCGTCCTGAATTGAAGGAAAAACTCTCCCAGTGCCCAAGGGTGCTCTGATTTCGACGCGCGCCAGACCAGCCCTGTAGGGCCGTCCCAGATGCCACGCCAAACAGCCGTGGGATGTTCGCTAATGGAAACCAGCCTATTGCCAAACCAGGGCTGTTCGAACCAAGAGGTCATCAACATCACGTTCCCGGTGACGGCAGATCGGTCAATCTGGCGAATGAAGTGCGCTCCATAAGATCATGCCTACGCAGTCACAACGCCCGCGTCATCACTACGACCCCAAAGCGCCCACGAGCGTCGTCGTATTGTGGCGGATCATGTCGAGATAAGTGCCTGCTGGCCCGTCCGGCTCAGACAACGCATCGGAGTAGAGCGAACCACCAATCGTCGCGCCGGTCTCGTCAGCAATCTGTTTCAAGAGCCGTGTGTCCGTGATGTTTTCCAAGAAAACAGCCTTGATGTTCTCGGCACGGATCTGACGGATCAGCTTGGCCACGTCCGCCGCAGAAGGCTCGCTTTCCGTGCTCAGGCCCTGGGGAGCTTCGAAACGTAGTCCATAGGCATCTGCAAAATACCCAAAAGCGTCATGAGGCGTCACGACCGTCCGGGCGTCGTCAGGCAATGCGGCGACCGATGCTTGAACCTCAGCCTTCAAAGCTTCGATCTCGGCTACGTATGCGGCACGATTTTGGTAGTAGGTGGCGGCGTTGCTCGGATCGACCTTGGAAAGCGCGGCGGTGATGTTGTCGACATATGTCAAAGCGTGATCCAGGCTTTGCCACGCGTGTGGGTCAAACTCGCCATGGTCATGGCC
>JBCDIR010000720.1:0-2382 GCA_038748735.1 Bacteroidota bacterium
ACCCAGGTTCGATTGGAGGTGAATATCAGCTAGTGGTACGAGAAAAAAGGCCGTTTCTTCGTCATCATCGGGGAGGTATTTAGCAATGAGCTGGGGGAATTTGTCCGCTGTTTTAGTAGCCATTGCTCCCTCCTGAAGGCGCACGTAGACGTAGAAGTTACTCCAATCCCAGATGGCATCTTGTTCTCGGTAGCGGCGGTTGACGTAGTTGCGGCCATTGGCTACAATATTGAAATTAATGTGTGAATTCTCCGGTATTTCTACGACCGCTTTCACGTTGAGTTCTTTACCGCCGTTGTAGCGTAAAACTTGCCCGACTGGATCCTGTTGCCCAAAATATTTTTCGGCAGCGTGGGCAGAAAGAATAGCGGATGCGGGTTCGTCTAAGGCGGTACTTACATCCCCACTAACGAGCGGGAAAGAGAAGAACTCCGCAAAATTAGAGTCCACCAAATAGATGTCCCCTTCGTGATAGTTGTCCGTTGCCGTTTCGATGACGAGCTCACCGGGGTGGAGGGTAGTATAAGCCTCTACTTCCGGGAAATCTGCTTGCATCGCTTCGGCTAGCCCGTAGTAATTCATGGCGTAGCGTTCCCGGTCATCACCATTGGCAAATTCTGAATCGACACGGTAGATGCGATCGTTCGCCGTATGGAATTGGTCGTAGCTTTTTTCGTAGCCTACGTGTTGGAGAATCAATACATACGCGAGTAAGGCTACCCCTAAGCCCATGATGTTGATGAAGGCGATAAGGCTGTGCTTGCGCAAATGGCGAAAGGCGAGTCGAATATAAGTTAGCAGCATAATCAGTCGGTATGAGTTCACTCCTCTAGTTTCAAGTGATGTGCCAAAAACGTAATAATTTGATTAATAGTGACTTATGCTAGTTCAAACCTAGTTAGAGACGTACACCCATGAACAGAAGTGTTCAAAAACGAACAATCGGGTACACTTTGTTGAGACTACTGCCGATAGAAATCAGCGCGTAATTGTACCAACAACCGCTCCGCTTTAGCTCGGTCTGGCTGCGCTGGAAGGGCACTATTGGCATAAGCTATTTCAATAGCTGCTAACTTTTCCTCTGCTTTGCCCATCAGTTCGTCGTAGGTCCATTTTCCGTGGCGGATGGCTAATAATTCTTCCCGATTTGGACGCTCCACAATGACTTCACACAAGCGTAAAATTTCCTCTGCCATATCCAGGAGGCGGAAGGTGTGCATCATGTTTTTGGAATCGTAGTTTTTACCGTGGGCAACGTTAGCTAGGTAGCGGTTCTCGTTGCGTTGCGCTACCCACTGCCAGTAGTTGCGGTAGTCGCGGCAGTAGGTGCTGTAACCGTCCCGATTGAAGGACAGATGAGCCACCGGGCGCGCATCCGGGGGGACGGAACTGAGCGAGAGTTGGTTGCTGTTTTCCTTTTGTGCAATGCCTTTGTAGCCTAGGTTCCCCTGCTCATCCAGATACACTCCGTATACCTCCCGCGCGTGTGGGATAGCGACGAGGCCGAGCTGCGACTGCTGCCAGTCGTTTAGCGCCAACCATTCGGACAAGAGTAGATCACCCTGTCCGTGTAGAACGTAGCAGAAATCCAAGACTGATTTCCGTTCCTTCGCTACGGGATTACTGATCTTTTTGTTCAACCCGCGCGCCTTGCGAATTTGTGTAAACGCAAAACCACCAAAGGTCTCCTTACACCGTTTAGACAGAAACAGTGCTGGTTGTAGATCGGCTAAAAGCGGGTGACGTTTTCGCACTTTATGTGCAGGCGTACCCAGCATTTCTAATGCCGTAGGATTATTTTTGGCCAGTAAATCTAAAAAACGTCCCAGCTCATAATAGACCACGTCGTTCGTTGCGTTGGCGACCTGTGGCACGTAATCAAAGCCGTAGTACCGCGCACGCGGCAGGAGAAATACGCCTTTTATGTCTGTATCCGACCCTTCGACTTCCAGGCCGTAGGCGCGGCTACCCGAAAGGCACTCGAAGAGAATGAGGCCGTCGCGTTGTAAGTCTGTTATGGTCATAGTTATATTTTGGTGATGACTACCTGCGGAAGGTGGGTTTCCGTCTACTTTCGCGGGTAGGTACGTTTTTGCGTGCAGTGTCGTGTTAGCCAGGTACAATACGTCCTTAAGTGCCGAATTACGTCTCCGCGAAAATGATGGTACGGAAAAACTGGTTCAGTGGTTCGGTGTCTAGCACTTCGCGTTTGGGGAGTTGTGTTTCCTGCAGCTTTGCGAGTTCCTTTGCTACGAAAGTAACGAGTCGGGTCGACGGTTCGTGTACATAATCTTCCGCAGCGGTAGCTTTGTGCGCAATGAGCGCGTTGATTTCCGCTACGATTTCGGGTGACGATAAGTTGGCTAAGAGTGATTGGATAGC
>JBCDIR010000721.1:0-2377 GCA_038748735.1 Bacteroidota bacterium
CGCGGGTAATGACACGGTCGCCATTGTCCAAGCGTTGCGGATATACACTCACCAAATGCGCTGCGTGGTGATACTGCGCCAAGCAATCAGGCAGAAAAAACAGCTCGGTAGCAATATGACCTACGCATTCGGTATGGGTACCGTTGCCGTGCGGGTTGACTTTGATGGTCTTGAAATTGACGAGTCCACCCCGCTGCGTATCCCCCACGAAATCTCCGGCTACGACCGGGGCAACTTCAGCCAGCGGAGCGTAAAAACAGTTGGGGTTATCCCCCGTAAACCCCAGGCGGATGCTGATGTCCAGTGGTTGGGTCAAGTCCGCGGTGTAAGCTTGGCCTACGATTTTTAGTTGTGCGATCACGATGAGCGTATTATTCCTTTTACAAAGATATTGAGGAATTGCTTAGCGGTGGGTAAACAAGGGTGCAAATGCGCCAACGCACATTTCAGTACCTTTGCCGTATGGCAGCACACAAATCAGGTTTTGTTAACATCATCGGGCGGCCCAACGCGGGGAAATCTACCCTCATGAATGCGCTCCTGGGCGAGCGGATGTCCATCATCACCGCCAAGCCACAGACGACGCGCCACCGGATACTGGGTATCCTGACGGAACCGGGCTACCAGATTATATTCAGTGATACGCCCGGGGTCATTAAATACCCTTCCTACAAAATGCAGGAGGCGATGAACCGTTTCGTGAACTCTACTTTTGAGGATGCCGACATCATGATGCTCGTCGCCGGCGTAGATGAGACCTACACCGCCGATGACCCAATTATCATACAATTGGCCAAGGCAGAAGTACCCGTTTTTTTGGTGCTGAATAAGATTGATACCTCCAACCAAAAAGATGTACTAGCTAAGCTGCAAGCGTGGCAAGTATTATTGCCGTTCAAGGAATTTTTTCCGCTTTCTGCCCTGCACGAGCAAGGTACCGCGGGCCTACTAAAAATGATTATCCAGTACCTGCCCGAGGGTCCCATCTATTATCCCGAAGATCAACTGACGGATCGCTCGGAGCGCTTTTTTGTGAGCGAAATTGTCCGCGAAAAAATCCTGGAGCTGTACCACCAGGAGATCCCCTATTCCGTCGAAGTTATCGTGGATTCGTTCAAAGAAACGACGACAAAAAGCGGGGAGGACCTGACCCGTATCAGCGCCACCATCTACGCCATGCGACCCACGCAGAAGAGTATTCTAATCGGCAAAAAAGGCGTAGCCATCAAAGCCCTAGGTACCGCCGCACGGGAGGGAATGGAGTCCTTTCTGGGTCGTAAGGTATTCCTGGAACTACACGTCAAAGTGCGAGATAATTGGCGCGATGATGAAGAGTGGCTGAAGCGGTTTGGATATTAGGCTTGTTTGTAAAATCAAATAAAAATTGATTGGTTCGATTGCCAACTCAACATGGGACTCAGCATAAAAAATCGTTAACCCTAACTCCTGCTGATGACTAGATGAATAATTACGACTATTTTTGTAGCCAAAGAAAAACACACATCATGAGTAAGCGTACTATACCATTAGTTGATTTATCAAAGTTTGAGAACGGGACGGAAGCGGAACGCTCGGCTTTCGTAGCGGAGCTGGGCCAAGCCTTTCACGAAATTGGCTTCGTCGGCGTGACCGGACACGGTATTCCCAAACAGTTGATCGACGATTTTTACAAGGCTTCCAAAGCATTCTTTGCGCAGGAGAAAGCCCTCAAATTACAGTACGAAGTAGCGGGCTTGGCCGGACAGCGCGGTTATACCTCTTTCGGGAAGGAGCACGCCAAAGGCAGCAAAGTCGCTGATTTGAAGGAGTTTTTCCAAATTGGCCAACAAGTAGCGGCTGACCACCCCCTCAAAGCGGAATATCCGGATAACGTCAGCGTGACGGAATTACCCGCGTTCACCCGCCTGGGACAAGAACTGTACCGCGCCTTTGAGGATAAAGGAGGAGCGCTGCTGCGCGCCATCGCCATCCACTTGGAGTTGCCAGAAGACTATTTTGACGGCCGCATAGAGAAGGGTAATAGCATTCTGCGGGCCATCCACTACCCGCCCATTACGGAGGAACCTAAGTCCGCCATCCGCGCCGAGAGCCACGAAGATATTAACCTCATCACCTTATTAGTAGGTGCCTCGGCGGGTGGCTTGCAGTTGCTCAACATGGAAGACGAATGGTTAGACATTATGCCCGAAGACGACGAAATCGTCATTAACGTAGGGGATATGCTCCAACGGCTGACGAACAACTACATGAAGTCGACAACACACCGGGTGGTCAACCCACCGCGTGAACTGTGGCACATGCCCCGCCTCAGCATTCCGTTCTTCCTACACCCGCGCAGCAATATGGACCTGACCGTCCTAGACCAGTGCGTCACTGA
>JBCDIR010000722.1:0-2375 GCA_038748735.1 Bacteroidota bacterium
CCCCACATCGTTAAAGACGTCGTCGCAGACGTCCTCACGCACGCTCCAACGAATGGGTACAAGTGACTATTGAATTCGTAGCCGACGCCCCTTACGAAGTATTCATCATCGGTCCAAGTTGCGCGCCCAACCCCAACTGGCAACTTAATCCGTACTTCTACCTTGACGGACTGGACCTGGCGGAGTCCAACGCTTTTGGAATTCCCTTTGAAAGCATCACTGGGAACATCTGTGAAGACAATCTGGTCCTTACGTACCCCGATGCCGCCGGAAATACCTACCAGTGGTACTTCAACGGGGTAGCGCTGATTGGCGAGACGGACCCCAGCCTATTCCTCACCTCTTCTGCTACCGTGGAAGGTGACTACAACGTGACGGTTTTCAATGGTAATAATTGCTCCATTTCACAAACCTATACGGTAGAAATCCCCAGCTATTCCTCCGCTTTTAGCGTTAGTCTCTGCGAAGGAGAATCGTTTGTATTCGGCCCGGATACGCTCACGGCAGCGGGTGATTACGAAGCATTATTCACGGCTAGTGACGGTTGTGACTCGCTGGTAATGCTCGACTTAGACGTACGCTTTCACACCGAAGCGACCCTATTCGACACCATCTGTGAAGGAGATACGTACACCCTCTTCAACCTGACGACCAGCGAACCGGGCACCTACGAAGTCATGGGGACCAATAGCGTCGGTTGCGACAGTCTAGTCACCCTCAACCTGGCGGAGATTCCTCAGAACTCGGGGATTGAGCTGGGTCCCGAAGTGACCATGGAACTGGGCAGTTTTCTCAACTTGCGCCCACTTACTTTCGACCCGTCGTTGGTGAGTTTTGAGTGGTACAACGCCAACGACGTCCTGCTCAGTCAAACGGGCCGACTGGATGGTTACCAAACCTACGAATCTACCTTTGTATACCTCAACGCCCTAGACGGCAACGGCTGCCCAGCCACGGATACCCTACTCGTTTTGGTTGATAAATCGAATAGTAATATCTACATTCCGAACGTCTTTTCCCCTAACTTCGACGGGGTAAACGATAATTTCAAGTACTTCGGGACGGAGGCGCTCGGAACAGTTCCGCGCTTCAGTATCTTTGACCGCTGGGGTAACCTCGTTTTTGAAGAAAATAACATCCTGGAACCGCTCGCTTTCCGGGGTTGGAACGGCAGCTACAATGGTGAAGAGGCGCAACAGGGGGTGTACGTGTATTACCTAGAAGTCGTATTTCTGGACGGGCGGGCGGAGAATTTTAGTGGGTCGGTGACGTTAATGCGATAAAATAATACCATTCGTATGCGTACGCTCTTTACTACCCTGCTCGTACTAGTGGCTAGTTTGGCCATGACGCAAATTAAATATCCTATTGTTCAGAAAGACTGCTACGTTAAGGCGGAGGGAGGATTATTCGATAACCTCGTATTTTCAGAGTCCCTCCATCTCGCTTTTTGGGGAATGGACCATCGTCGCTTCGAGGACAGCAAGGAGGCAACTTACCTGAGGGAGGGCGAGCATCGCTACCTCATTGATTCGGCTTTTAGACAGCTCATGTTGCAGTTGCAAAGTCGTTTGGGAAAAGAGGTGTTTTGCCAACGGCTTCGCCTGAGTCAGCAAGGTTTCAAGTACTACACCAGCAGTCGTCCTTCAAAAAGGCATCCTGCGCTCCGTTTTGAGTTTCAGTTCCATCTACACTGCGCGGATATTCAGTACATTCGGCAAGCCAAAAAAGAGTTGGTTTTCAAGTATCATCTGGCGGAAGATGGGCAGCTAGTTCGGAACGTGGCCACATACTGGGCCGATAATTTCTTTGAAAACTGCCACTGGTACGAAAACCACCGAGTAGCTATTGCCCACCGATTACAGGATAGCTTTCGATTGTGGAATGTGACTAGGGTGAGTGTAAATCGTTTGGACTCCGTAAACTACAAGGTGTCTTGGTATGATAAGATACTTCCAAAAACTTCTCGGCAATTACGCTACTCACTGTTAGATTCTTCTTTCCACGAATTGCCCCGACCACCCAAAGCTCGTCGTATGCCATTAGCGCAACCACGAATGGTTGACCAATTGATCGGTCGTTTTACAGGTTTCGTTTATCATAACGCTTATCGTATCCATGATTTTGAGGTAAAAACGCGCGTACGGGGTAAGCAAGTCGACACCTCACACATCAAGATCGCAACTTTGGAATCTCCTCATATGTACAGAGCCGCCCCGCAAGGTGCGGACGCCCTAGTAGAAGTATTCAGACGCGAACCCTCAAAATTTGACCGTTCCTTAGACACCATTGACCACCTCTACTTCCTGGCGAGTAATGCTAGAGGGCACATCAATAGTCACGCTAGCCTGGAGCGATTGCTGTATGAGCAACTC
>JBCDIR010000723.1:0-2367 GCA_038748735.1 Bacteroidota bacterium
CCAAGATAAACGGATTTCCCCCTAAATTTGCGTTGTTCTAGCATCGTCAACCCGGACTTTCCACATTCTCTTTGCCAGTGGCCAATAAGTACGCCGACCTAATCGACCAGACCTTCTATTTTCCCCAAGAGGGGTTTGACTTTGAGGACAATTACCTCCAGTTTCACGGTATTCCGCTCATTCATCTCATTCACCGGTACGGTACGCCGCTGAAGTTGACGTACCTACCCAAGATCGGTACCCAAATCAAGCGGGCGCGTAATCTCTTTAAGCGGGCGATGCGCTCCCTAGGCTACGCCGGGAAGTATCACTACTGTTACTGCACCAAGAGCAACCACTTCAGCTACGTTTTGGACGAGGTATTGGCGTATAATACCAAGCTGGAAACCTCCTCGGCCTTTGATATCGAACTGATTCGGCGACTGTACGCTCAGGGAAAAGTGGACCAGCAGCTAACGGTTATTTGCAACGGTTTTAAAACGGAACGCTACCTAGCGGCCATCGTTGCACTCATCAACGATGGTTTTACTAATGTGATTCCGGTTTGTGATAATAAGGAAGAAGTCGACTATTACGCTGCCCACGTCAAAGGGCAGTGCCAACTCGGTATCCGCATGGCGACGGAAGAGGAACCCAACTTCGAGTTCTATACCTCGCGTTTGGGAATCCGGGCGGCGGACGTGGTTCCTTTTTACCAGGAAAAAGTGCGGGATAATCCCAAGTTCACGCTGCGGATGCTCCACTTTTTTGTGGATACGGGCATTAAGGACAGTCTGTACTACTGGGGTGAATTGCGTAAAGCCATCAAGATTTACTGCGAGCTACGCCAGTACAACGAAGACCTCACCGCCATTAATATCGGTGGCGGAATGCCCATTCGCAATAGCCTCGGTTTCGAGTTTGATTATAAATACATGGTGCGCGAAATCGTTAGTAATATCCTCAGCGCCTGCGAAGCTGCGGACGTTCCCGAACCGGATATTTACACCGAATTTGGCAAGTACACGGTAGGGGAGAGCAGCGCTACCATCTTTAGCGTCCTAGCGCAAAAGCAGCAAAACGATTCCGAAATGTGGTACATGATCGACGGCTCGCTCATGACCAGTTTGCCGGATGCTTGGGGAATCGGAGAGCGTTTTGTGCTATTGCCCATCAACAAATGGGACCAAGAATATCGCCGCGTCAACATCGGTGGGCTGACGTGTGACAATTCGGACTATTACAATTCTGAAATCCACGAAAGTCAAGTCTACCTACCCACCACCCAAGCGACGGACGACGAACCGCTCTACCTTGGCTTTTTCCACACGGGGGCTTACCAAGACAGCATCTCCGGCTACGGCGGAATCAAGCACTGCCTCATCCCCGCCCCTCGGCACATCCTCATTGACCGGGACGAAGCTGGTAATTTGGTCTCCCAGGTCTACAACGAAGAGCAAACGGCGGAGGACATGTTGCGGATTTTGGGGTATGGATTGTAAAGCAAAATCCCGAATTTTCGTGCTAACGAAAATTCGGGATAAATGCTAAAACGGAGGTATTTTGTTACTTATTACAAGTCTACTTACTCCACCACCACAAACTTCTTCGTCACGCGCGTAGTGCCGTCCGTCAAGTGCAGCAGGTAAATGCCCGCGCTGAGTTGACCGAGGTCGAGTTTGCGTCGCTGCTTACCGCTGGCGGCGTTCCAGGCTTGTTGTAGCACGCCCTTGCCCGTCATATCCGTTACGTGTAGTTGTACTTGGGCGGGAACCTCCGTACGGAACTGGAAGTCTACCGTGAGTATGTCACGCGTTGGGTTCGGGAAGAGTTGTACTTGGTCCAAGCTCGGAGCCGTTGCGGTCTCCGTTACTTCCGGCGTCACGTAATCCGTGTTGATGATCTGACGGGAGCCGTTGGCGCAACCAGCAAGGACGACATCGTCAATGTAGACACGGTCCGCATTCGAACTGGCGTCGCAGCGGAAGCGGAAGCGGGTGCTAGCGGTAAAGTTACCCGTCAAGGTTACGCGCTCGAACTCGCGGTTGTCGTTTTGGAACTCCGAACCACGGGCCCAAGTTGCTACCGTTTGGAAACCGTTACCTGTATCGACTTGCAACCAGAAATCTTCGCCGCTTTCCATGCTTTTGGGCAGGTAGTTGAAGTCGACGGTGATTTCTTCAAAAATACTCAGGTTGAGGTTGTCCGTCGTCATGGACGAGCCAACGCCAGAGTTGTCGCGTAAGCGCACACAGAGGCCACCGTTGGCGTACTGAGAATCGTTGGTCGAACGGCGACAATCCGAACCGCCATCGTTCCAAATCCCCCAGCTATTGAAGTTGTTGCTGTCAATTGCTACCGTTTGACAACCCGTAGCACAGGGCGTAC
>JBCDIR010000724.1:0-2362 GCA_038748735.1 Bacteroidota bacterium
CTTCGGCGGCGTCGGTACGAACGGTATGCCCCTGTTCGCTGGTGGCTTCCAGCAAAAAGGCGTCATCAACGCGGGCGAGGGTGACTTTCATGTTAGCTAAAACTTTTTGACAAAGGTAAGGATTTACCGTGTCGCTAGTTATTGTACGACGAGTTTAATGGTTTGCACCTCATCGTCCGCGCGAATTTGTAGCCAGTAGAGACCGGCGGGCCACTGGCTGGGCCAGGTTACGTTGAGTAGGGTCGTTCCGTCCGTGAAGGGTCCATTTAACTGCTGTTGCTTGACGCGTTGACCGCGACTGTCGTACACCAACACTTGAACGCTAGACACATCTGGAACGGTACGCCACTGGAGTTGTAGGCGATCCTGAACGGGATTGCCTAATACTTCTACTTCCCATGGTCTCCCGGGTACCTCTGTCGTACTAAAGACGATGGGCGTGTCATCTTGTTCCCAACCGCAGCCTACACAATCATCATCGGGCTGGCTGACCACCGCGGGGTCCAACGCTAGGAAGACCGTATACAAAGACAACACCCGTTCCGCGATACTCTCATTGGCGATGGAGATGCTATTCGCCTGCGCTAATTCGCGGGCTTTTAGCTGCTGGCCAACGTGAATTTCGTGTAAAAAATCACTATTAGCGGGCGCTGGCACTAACGGCTGAGCAATGCTTACTAACTCATTATTGACGAAAGAAACAACTTCTAACTCCCAGTCGTCCGCACCAATGTACTGGCCGTAGGAGGTGTACCGTGGGCGAAGACCAAAATCGGTATTTGTTCCGTAACTATCGTACGTCAATCCACCAACTGGATCAAGGTCTAACTCAAGAATACCATTAGCAACGCTAGCATTATCCAGAGCGCGGAATAGTCGTTCCTCAAAGCTGCCGTTGCGCGTAATAAACCCACCCGTATGCAGAATCCAGGTGTTAACCGAAGTCTGCACCGCACGTTCCGTATTATATAGAGTAGTGGGTTCTTGAAAAGTCACATCCCAATGGTAGGTTGGGTTAAGTAGCGTTGGGTCGGGAAATTCATTGATCAGTTCGTCAACCGAAAACGTGCCAAACTCCTGAGCAGTGACACTAATCACTAGGCGCTCTTGACTAGCGTTTTCGTTTAGAAATAGGTTAGCATCGCGCAGTTTTGTTGCCAATTGCTGCTCAGTACCACCGCCCGTTAGATCCGCCCGTAGATCGTTCCAATCCGTTAACCACGTCGGCGTACTCGTTCCGTCTCGAATAATAGTTAACCGGTCTCCTGTGTGTAGAAATTGTCGTAAACCCCGTTCTAAGGTTTGGGCAATAGCCTCCGGCGAAGCTTCCGTGGCGTGATCAAAGTGCAAAACAACGGCCACATCCTTACCCGTCGTATTCGGTACGAAATGCTCCGTATCCACTAAATACTGGTACTTATTAATCGTTGGGTCGACTTCCAACCATACCCCATCGGTCGCGGGTAAAGACCATTGCACGTAATCACCCGTCAACAGGTTTTCCGCGCTAGTGGTAATGGTCCAAAGGTCGTCGGTTTGCGTCCAACTCAGTGCGGGATTGGAATACCCCACCAAAGGAAAAGCAGTGCTGTTTTCCAGCGATAGCGTTACGGGAAAGTCCTGTTGGTGACTGGTTTTCAGTAACTGGGTGGGTAAAGTAGCGGCGGCGACGGCTTCGTGCCAAGTCATCGGAATCAAAAAGTCCATTCGCACACGGCGTGTTTCCGTTCCGGCCAGTGGGAAGACGCGTAGCTGAAATTTCCCCTGGTTCATTTTTAGCAACAAGGAAGGATCCTGGTTGCGGTCCACAAAGCTTTCGTAAGTTTGGGTTCCGAAGTCTCGTTCGAAGATATCGGCTTGTACCCGCTCGTCGTTAATCCATAAATAAGAGTCCGTGACGATGGCGTCCTGGGGGAGTTCAAAATGGAGGATAATTTCCAGGGTATCTTCCAAGGCCCAAGTATTGTAGGCTTGACCAATCTCCATTTCGAGTTCTACTTTGGCGTAGGTACCCTGCGGTGAAAGATGGATACTCGCTGCTTCAATCTGTCCGGGTTCATAACTACCCCACCACCACTGTGGATTAGTGATAGCTAAGGTCGTCTGAGCAGATAGTGAAAGCGCGAAAAGGCAGAACAACAAGGAGAGTAGAGCTGATTTTTTTCATAGGTGTTGATATCATCTGTTTGCAAGAACGCAACCTAAATATAGCTACAAATCTTAGCAATTCCAGCACTCATTCCACGGTTTGTCAGCTGTTCAACAAAGCCCAGCGAGCTATTTTCGTGCAAAAACCTTAGCAATTATACAGTAGTTGTTGTTTTTTTAACAAATTCCTACCAAACTACTTGACATTAAAAGA
>JBCDIR010000725.1:0-2362 GCA_038748735.1 Bacteroidota bacterium
GGCCCGTTACGAAAACATCCCCGTCGAGAAAGTCATGGGCACCATCGTCGTCGACCGCATCATTGACGTCATCAGTATCCTCATCATGACGGGCTTAGCCCTCGCGCTGGCCTACGACACACTCTGGACGTGGCTACAAAGCAACAGTAACCTGGGCGAAAAACTCAGCAACAGCGCCCCACTCCTCATCGGACTAGCCGCGTTGGGTGTCCTGGGTTTGGTAGCGCTCTACTTACTGCGTACGCGCATCATGCAATCTAAATTCTACGGCAAAATCGGCGGTATCCTCCAGGGTTTTGTAGAGGGTTTGCAGAGTATCCGTACCCTCGATCGCCCCGGTTGGTTCGTCTTCCATAGCATCGTCGTTTGGGCCATGTATTTTATGATGACCTACGTGTGCTTTTTCGCCTTTGCACCTACCGCCCAACTCGGAGCAGTGGCCGCCCTCGTGGTATTCGTTTTCGGTGGTTGGGGTATCGTCATTCCGTCCCCTGGTGGTATGGGTACCTACCACTTTCTAGCGACCACGGCCCTCGGCTTCTACGGCGTAGCGGGCGACGATGGCTTCTCCTGGTCCAACCTCTCGTTTTTTACCATTCAGATTGGCTGTAATATCGTCATCGGTTTGCTAGCACTAGTGTTATTGCCGATCATTAATCGGGCACGGATAGCGGAAGATGTTACACCAACACAAATAGAATCTTGACAGACTTAGTTCTGCGGGTCCGGTCATACTCCCCAACATGAACTTTCTGTTAAGTCTGTCAGCTACCCGCACGGAATCCCAAGCAAAAGCGCTACCTTTGTGCCGATTTTGAGACACACTTGTGTTTTCGGTTACAAACTCACTTTTATGACACAGTTGAGCAAATGGGTGGCCCAAGTCACCGGTATTCTTCTGCTCCTGAGTTTTATGCCCTTCACTTTAGCAACTGCACAAACGGTCATCACGGGAGTCGTGGTGGATGAGCGCACGGAAGAACCCCTCCCCGGAGTGGACGTTCGGGCGGGCGCCACCGCCACGGTCACGGATGCCTTCGGTGCTTTTGAGCTAACAGTGATCGGCCCCTCGGGTAGCAAAGTCCTCCTGGATATTGATAATCCAGGCTATACGCCTTACGAGCGTTCCCTCGCCCTAGATAGCGGCAATACCATTGACGTGGGCAAGCTGCGCCTCGCTTCGGGTGGTGCCATTGACGAATCCATCGCGGATGAGCTCATCCCCGTCATCTCCATCGGGGCGGACGACCTGCAGGGTGACGGCGGTGGTTCTCAGAATATCTCGGGCGTACTGTCCGCCTCGCGCGACGCCTTTCTGAACGCGGCGGCCTTTACCTTCGGCTCGGCGGCGCGCTTTAATATTCGCGGTTACGACGCCAAATACAGCGCTATCCTGCTCAACGGAATGCCGTTTAACGATCAAGAGACGGGGCGTATCTCCTGGAATCACTGGGGTGGTTTGAACGATATGTTCCGTAACCGGACCAACACCATCGGTCTCGGTGCGTCGACTTTTGCCTACGGTGGAGTAGGTGGTGCCTCTACGATTGACACCCGCGCCAGCAGTCACCGCAAGCAAACGCGCATCAGCTACGCCCTCAGCAACCGCAGCTACCGCCAGCGGGTCATGGCCTCTTACAGTACGGGCATGATGGCCAACGGCTGGGCCGTGAGCGCGTCGGCCTCGCGCCGCTGGGCCCAGGAAGGCTACATCGAAGGGACGTTCTACGACGCCTACTCCTACTTCCTGTCCGTAGACCGTAGGTTGGGGGACAACCTGACCCTCAACCTGACGACCTTTGGCGCACCCGTCAAACGGGGCAAGCTCATCGGTTCGGTACAGGAGGCTTATGACCTGGCGGGTTCTAACTATTATAACGCCAATTGGGGTTTCCAAGAAGGCGAAAAGCGTAACAGCCGCGTACGCGATGAGCACCAACCCGTAGCCATGTTGCGGGCCGATTGGTCCATTAGCGACAAACTGAACCTGACGGGTACCCTCGGTTTCCAGACGGGGTATACGGGCAACTCGGCCCTGGACTGGTTCGACGCACCGGACCCGCGGCCCAACTTCTACCGCAAGCTCCCCAGCTTTTACGAAGGCGAAGTAGTCGACGCCGTAGCCGAGCAGTGGCGCACGGACGTCAATACCCGCCAAGTCGATTGGACACAGATGTACCAGATCAACTACAACAGCTTTGCGACCATCGAAAATGCGAACGGCTCTGGCCAACCCGTCTCGGGCTTGCGCTCGCAATACATCGTCGAAGATCGTCGGACGGACGTGGAGCGGGCCAGTGGAAATCTGGTGTTGGAGTACTTCCAAAGTGACAACCTAACCCTGCAGTTTGGGGCGTCTCAC
>JBCDIR010000726.1:0-2349 GCA_038748735.1 Bacteroidota bacterium
CACCCCAGCGTTTAAATGCGTAAAAAATTTAAGAACAGGGCATTCTCCCCAAGTATGCTCCGTGACTTACTGATACCGCAGTAACCAAATGAATTCCGGTACTGCATCTTTTATTTATCCCAGAACACGTACGCTTAGCATTAGACGCGTGCGCCAAAATTGCAGTATGTATCTCGTCAAAACGCCAAAATTTATCCAGGAGTTATTCCCCAACTTTACCTGGAAAGTACCTACCCAAGAGAAGGTACTCTATCTCACTTTCGATGATGGACCAATACCCGAGGTAACGCCCTGGGTGCTGGAACAACTACGCGAATACAACGCCCAGGCAACTTTTTTCTGCGTGGGCGAAAACGTCAAGCGCCATCCAGAAGTTTATGAGCAAGTGCTCGCAGAAGGCCATTCCGTCGGCAATCACACTTACAATCACCTCAACGGCTGGAAGACGGACAACCTGCCTTATTTTCACAATATCCGCCACTGCGCCAATTTGACCAAAACGGTACTGTTTCGTCCGCCTTACGGTAAGCTCCGGCCGCGGCAGTCGCAGTTTCTGCTGCGTCATTACCGCATCGTGATGTGGGACGTACTCAGCGCTGACTTTGACGAACTCATTACGCCTGAGCAGTGCCTCGCCAACGTGACCCGCAATGCTGGACCGGGTTCCATCGTCGTTTTTCACGATAGCTTAAAAGCGGAAGAAAATCTGCGCTATGCGCTGCCACGTACTTTGGAGCACTTCGCTGCGCTCGGTTACCGCTTTGAGGCACTCAATTCGGAGGAGATCAGTGTGGAGCATAAGATGCGGAAGTGGGCGTAGGGGCCGATAGAAGGACTCGCTCACTCGCCTAATCTTTCTTTAGACTAACGCTAAATGGTGCTACGGGTAAGCCCTCATTGGTGTACAAGTGTAGTGGGCCAGGGTTTTGCCGCCAGGCGTAGCGCAAATAGCGAGGGTTGGTTATTCCACCGGTCCATATCCGCAGCTCTTGCTGGTGCAAGATGGCAGTTGCCCGACGGAAGCGTCCGTCTTCACCCGCGACTTCAAAGCCACGTACTACTCCTTCGGCGAGTGTGGCCCGTCGGGACAGCTCCGTAGAAGGTACTGTAAAATGGAGTAATAATTTATACTTTTCGCCGGTCACACTTTGGTAACGCGGACTTTCGTAAGCAATATCCTCCCCGTAAGCTAGTGCGCGGGCGCCCAGGGCTAAGCGTCGCCCCACTTCCTGTTTGTTTTTGGGATGAATATCGTCGGCCTCACCGATGTCGATGGCGAGCGCTTGGTGGGTGTTCGGTAACGATAAGGCGGCTTGCTGCGATTGGCGGAGCGTGGGCCAGTGGTCGTCAGGTCCTAGCGATTGCTCCGGGCCAAAGTTGGCCAGTTGCACGAACAAAAATGGTAAATCACCCTGTCCCCAGTCTTCGCGCCACCAGCGAATGAGAGACTGGAACTGCTTTGCATACTTTTGCGCATCGGCTTCCAAGCTGGCGTTAGACTCCCCTTGGTACCAGCAAAAACCGCGTAATTTGCAACGCAGCAAAGGGTGAATCATCGCATTGTACAGTAGGGTGGGTAGCTTATTGGCCTTTTGGGCAAAACCCGCTACCCGGTAAGCGCCGGGGGAGAATTGCCACTGGCCCGCTAACGGAATTTTCTGTTCCGCAGTTTGCACAAAAACAGCTGCGGCGGCGCTCCTGAAACCACCACCCCAGCCGTAATCTTCCACGCGTACCGTCAGTACATTTTTCCCCTCCCGGAGGAGCGCTGCGGGTACTTCGTAGACGCGATCTACATTGTAGGCATTATCCATGCGACCTATTTCTTGGTCATTGAGCCAGGTGATGTCCGCATCGTCAATTTGGCCTAGGTGGACGGTCACTCCGGCGGCAGCCTCGGCAGCAGTGAGCTGAAAGCTGGTACGGTACCAAGCAATACCATCAAAATCGGGATAACCATTTGCTTCCCAGGTACCGGGAACGACTTGGTAGGCGTAAGGTTCTTGCTGATTCCAATTGGAATTGGTGCGCCACCACTCGGCTTTTAGTCCGGGGTCTTCCGTTGTGATTTGCGGGTAAATGGTTTTCAGTTTGTTGACTACGCGTTGTTGCGCTTGCTCAATCTGCTGACGCTCTGCTGCGAGTAATTCATCGGTATCCAGCAGCCCTTGCGCCCCAGCGTCCAGCCAGGCTTCAATACGGCTACCGCCCCAGGAGCTGTGTAAAATACCGATGGGTACGTCGGGATGATGCTCCCGTACGGAGCGCGCGAAGTAGTACCCCACCGCCGTAAAGTCACCGACCGTTTCCGGGCTGGTGACGGTCCAACCCTCGCCAGGAACCGTCGTG
>JBCDIR010000727.1:0-2346 GCA_038748735.1 Bacteroidota bacterium
ATAATTTTCAAATCAAGGCACAAAAATATTCAAAAACGGGGGGAAGTACTGTTGATAAAAAAAGGAGATTATCCGATGGACAATCTCCTTTTCCGCTTGGTTTACGCCTACGGGCTAGAATTGTTGGTAAATACTACGCAATTGCTCGTTAGTTTCCGCAGCTTTGATGGCGTCAATGTCCTGCTGCAATTGACGCCTAATGGCCGCCGTGGGTTCCACATCCAATTCACCTCTCAGGTGACTCAGGGCGCTGATCGCTGCTAGGCGTTTCCAGGGCGATTGCGCCTGGTCTACACCAATGTCCCGTAATCGAGTCACATTAGTGGCCACTGTATCCATCGGGGTGGAGAGCAATAAATCGGCATAGCTCTCGAAGAACTCAATGGCCGCGAAGCCGTCTACGTTCCTCAACTGTTTTTGAAAATAAGGCAGGTGGATGACATCATTCGTACTCGCATAAATTTGGCCAATGGCAGCCACTATTTCCTCGTTCGTTTCTGCTTCCAAATCGCCGATAGCTTTGGCTCCGGCAACGGGATCCAGTTCGGCCACGGCCGTTAGTCCAGCCGCAACGACCTTATAAGGTCGGGCCGACAGTGCTGCGGTGGCGAGGGAGGTGGCCTGAGGGTGTTTGGCTTGCGCCAGTAGCTCAATCGCCAGGGCGCGTACTTCCGAGTGCGGATCATTCTGCGCCAGCTCGACGACTTGCTGCCGAAGCGCATCATTCATACGCTCGGGCTTGATTTCTTCCAGCGCCAGCGCACGAATACCGTAAAATTTGTCTTTTGTTCCGGCCAGCAGCGCTTGGTCCAAGATGTCTTGGTAACCCGTCGTCGCTAGAATAGCCAGGGCTTGGTAGCGATCAAAAAGCAAAGGTGCGTGCTCCAGCTGATAAGCCAATTCCTCCAAACCTTTGTCTTGTGTTTTTTGCCCCAGAATAGCACGCTCGGCGTCAAAAGTGACCAGGGCAGGAGCTTCGTTGGCGGGAAAACGAAACGACTGCTCGCGCTCCGTCATCATAACTTGGTGGCGGACCGCTGCTTGGTCTCGCAAGTAAACGTCCACGTAGGCGAACAACTGAAAAATTGGCGGGGTATCCTCCGTATTTTGGGTTTGCTTTACGTTCACAATGGCCTCTTTCGTGGCTTCGTCGTAATCGTAGCTAATATCCAAGGTTGGGTGCCCAGATTCCAGGTACCACTGGTCAAAAAACCAGTGTAGGTCCTGGCCCGTGGTTTCCTCAAACGCCATACGTAGTTCGGCTACTTCCACTTCTGAATAGGCGTTATCTTCTAGGTATTTTTTCAAACTAGCGAAGAACGCATCATCCCCGATAGTGTGGCGCAACATGTGCAGGACGGCCCCACCTTTGTTGTAACTGTGCGCGTCGAACATTTCTTCTTTATTGCCGTAGCCATAGTGAATGAGCGGGTGAATGCCGTCTTCCGCCGAAGAAAGATAGCCCGACCATTCTTCCAGCAGATGGTAGTCTGCTTCGTCACGGCCGTACTTATATTCTAGCCACAGGTATTCGCTGTAATTGGCGAAGCCTTCCTGCAAGGTGAGGTTGGCCCAACTTTCACAGGTTACCAAGTCACCGAACCAGTGGTGGAACAATTCGTGCGCTCCGATTTTGTCATTGATCAGTTCGTCGATTAACTCCCGTTCTGTGTGTTGTAAAAATTCACCGTAGATAACCCCCGTCGTATTTTCCATGGCTCCCGAAACGTAATCGCGCACAATGACCTGTGAATACTTCGACCAAGGGTACTCAAAACCTAATATCTCCGAAAAGAAAGTGAGCATTTCCGGCGTGTGTGGAAAGATAGCACGGGCGTCGGCTTCGTATTCAGGTTCTACGTAGTAATTAACGGGCCGGCCTTGCCAAGTATCTTCGATAACCGCAAATTCCCCGATGGCTAGCATGAAGAGGTAGGGGGCGTGCGGCAAGTCCATCTTCCAGTAATCCGTGCGCGTGCCGTCCTCATTTTTGGTAGAGCTGATGAGTAAGCCGTTAGATAAAGTTTCGTATTTATCCGCTACTGTGACGTATATTTCTTGTGTGCAGCGCTGGTTGGGTTTGTCAATGGTCGGGAACCTAGCCCGTCGGTCAATTACTTCGCTTTTATTAACGAGAGCGGGGATTTTCAAACATTTCCATACGAGGAGTCTAGCTACGACACGCAAAAAACCCTCTGGTATCAAACAGCAGCGATCGCGGGTCAAGCTACATGGACTCCTATTTATGGATGGAATCTACATTTTCTAAGTATCGATGCAGTTCTGCCTATTTACCAACCCACCGGAGAGATTAAGGGAGTTTTAGGAGTTTCTATGACTCTTTCG
>JBCDIR010000728.1:0-2345 GCA_038748735.1 Bacteroidota bacterium
AGACGATCTATTGGTGCATCTAGTACGTCATCTAATTCGTTCAAGCTTCGATTCTTTTAGCGAATAATACTAGCCAAAAGCCGTTGCGTATACGGCATCTCAGGTTGCGCAAACAAACTCTCCGTATCGTTCAATTCCACTACTTTTCCTTTTTCCATTACCATAATACGGTCGGCCAGGAACTTCACCACAGCCAAGTCGTGAGAAATAAACAGGAGGCTAAAGCCCAACTCGGCTTGTAAGTCTTTGAGCAAGTTGAGCACCTGTGCCTGGACAGAAACGTCCAAAGCAGAGACGGACTCATCACAAATAAGTAGGTCGGGTTCCAACAACAACGCCCGGGCAATGCCGATACGCTGCCGCTGTCCGCCCGAGAAAGCAGTGGGGTAACGGTGCAGCACGTCGGACGTCAGACCGACTTTGGCTAACAAACTTTCGATCCGAGCCTGACGCTCGGTAGCGCTCCACGTGGGTTGATGAATCCGCAGTGGTTCGGCTAACGTTTGCCCGATGGTCATCCGTGGATTGAGAGAATTGAAAGGATCCTGAAAAACCATTTGTAAGTTAGGCCGCAGCGGGCGTAGTTCCCGTTCAGACAGTTGGTGTAGCGGCTGTTGTTCGTACCAAACAGCTCCCGAACGGATTGGGACGAGGCGTAAAATGGCCTTGCCCAGGGTCGTTTTACCGCTACCCGATTCGCCCACGATCCCCATAATTTCTCCCTTCCGCAGGTCGAAAGATACGTCATCTACGGCTTTGACGTGGGCGGTAGCTTTGCCCCAAAAGTTACGTTGACTAGCGTACCAAACCCGCAAATTCACCACGCGTAAAACGGTGGGTGCTGCGCGTAGGAATGCTTGACGTTGTGCGTAAGCCCCCGGTGCTGCCCGTAATTGTGCGATAATCGCAGCGGGGCTGAGGTCGGGCTGCTGCTCGAAAGCAGCAATGGTTGGCAGCCGACGCTGCGGTATCGTCAGACTAGGGTGACAAGCCAATAAACCTTTGGTGTACGGATGCTGTGGCTGCGTGAAGACTTGCTGAACTTCGCCCGCCTCCAGCACTTCTCCGTGGCGCATCACCACGACGGACTGGCAAATCTCCTTTACTACGGCCAAATCGTGGCTAATGAAGAGGATAGCGAGTCCCAACTCGCGTTGTAACGCCTGAATGAGGTCCAAAATAGCCCGCTGCACCTGCACATCCAGGGCCGTCGTCGGCTCATCGGCAATGAGTAGCTGGGGTTCGGTGGACAGGGCCATCGCAATCATTACGCGTTGACGCTGCCCGCCGGACAGTTCGTGCGGAAAAGCCGACCAAACCCGCTGCGGGTCGTGCAATTGTACGCGTTCTAACCACGCTAGCGTCCGCGCTTTGGCTTCACTTTTACTACATTTGAAATGCGTCCGTAAGCCTTCCGCCACTTGTTCTCCACAGCGTAGAACGGGATTCAGACTACTCAACGGCTCCTGGAAAATCATACTGACCTGACGCCCCCGAATGCTGTTCATCGCGGGTTCTTTCAGTGCGTGAATAGCTTGACCGCGCCAGTGGATTTCTCCCGCACTTGCGGCCGCTTTGGGTAGCAATTTTAAAATAGACAAAGCCGTTAGCGACTTCCCCGAACCCGATTCGCCGACGATGCCGAGGCTCTCCCCTGCCCCAACGGCAAAGCTCACGCCCTTGACCGCCGCGAAGGTAGCCCGCTCGGCAGTAGCCGGAAAACGCACTTGCCAATCGGTAAGGGTGAGTAAATCAGTACTTGGGGAGATGGACATACTAAAATCAGCGTTTCTGAGATTATGTGGGTATACTGTAAAGTTCTCTTTTAGTTGCGGATACGCGAATAGAATAGGAAAGCTAAAGTAGACAAAAAATTCTTACTGCCTGTGCAGCTATTAACACGGGCATTCCATTCTGTCGCTACGAATCTCAGGATTTACCCAACTTTGTTGCGCGCTCCCTTATTAATGTCTAGCCGAACAAGTCTCATACCGTATTTGAAACCCAAAGAATAGTTTGACTGCTTCACTGCAAAATTTGTCCACATCAATGCCTAAATAAATCACCGGGCCAACTTTCCGGCCAGTCCACGGTTTGGATAGTTGTATCAAGACCAATATGACGCAAAAAATGACTTAACGATTTGTAAAAGCCATTTAAAAATACAATACACTTAAAATTGATCGTTTAATCGTATTTTCAAATGGCCAAATCGCAAGTTTAATTTTTCTGCATTACCAAACTACCAGCATGCAAAACCTGACGACCCGTCGTATCATTTCTGTTGCCATTGCCGCGCTCCTACTATTTTTAGGCGCTTGGGGAATGGGACTGCTATCCGATAG
>JBCDIR010000729.1:0-2339 GCA_038748735.1 Bacteroidota bacterium
GGATTTTGCGCTTACCATCCTCTCCTTTAACTTTTTTGTAGAAACCCTGGCCTGTTTTGTTACCCAGGAAGTTGTTGTCTACCAAGAACTGCATATACTTGGGAACGACGAAGGTATCGGCCTGCTCGTCATTGGGACAGTTTTCCTTGATCCCTTTAATAACGTTGAGACTCGTATCGTGACCCACCAAATCACCGAGGCGGTAGGTCCCCGTTTTCGGACGACCGATCAGCGGACCCGTCAGTTTGTCCACTACGCTGATGGGCAGTTCCAGTTCTGTGGTCAACTGGTAGATTTTTGCCATCGCGTAGACTCCCACGCGGTTGCCGATGAAAGCGGGTGTATCCTTGGCTAGTACCGTTTGCTTACCGAGATAACTGGCACCGTATTCCATGAAAAAGTCAATGACTTCGGGCTTGGTTTTTTCGGTTGGAATGACTTCAAACAGGCGCAAGTAGCGCGGTGGATTAAAGAAGTGCGTACCACAGAAATGGGCCACAAAATCATCCGAACGGCCTTCGGTCATCATGTGAATGGGAATACCGGAGGTGTTGGAGGTCACCAAAGAACCGGGTTTGCGGTATTTGTCGACCTTTTCGAAGATGATCTTTTTGATATCAAGGCGCTCTACAACGACCTCGATGACCCAGTCACAATCTTTGATTTTTTCAAAGTCATCGTCGAAGTTCCCCGTGGTGATGCGGCTAACGAAGGCCTTATCGTACAGTGGGGCTGGTTTCGATTTGATGGCTTTCATCAGCGCGCCGTTGACGATGCGGTTGCGGGCGGCGGGCTGGTCTTTTTCTTCGTCCTTCAAATCACGCGGGACGATGTCTAGGAGTAAGACTTCCAAGCCAATGTTGGCAAAATGACAGGCAATGCCCGATCCCATGACTCCGGAACCGAGAACGGCTGCTTTGCGAATTCTTCTGCTCATGTAGGTTTTATTTGTACGCTGCGCGGTAGAAGGACTCGGGATGCTGAAGCGCCCCTTTGGTAGAGGGTAGAAGGACAGACTATCGCTATGATTAAACATTTTCTTACCTTCTGGTTACTGTTCACTACTCGCTACTCTCATCTGACTAACCGCTTGGCGAATAACTTGGCGCGAATTTAGCGAAAATTCGCTAGAAGTATTAACAGCGCAAGATTTGAACAAGTTCAAGAGAGTATGAAAACATAACTTGACTATTGTGCTTTTAGACAAACAGCGAGATTTATTAGTGTAATATATGCGAGAACCCAACGCTTCTTGGCTACGCTCACGTCTAGCAGGCCAAATACGAACATCATGAACAAGCTGTATTTACTTCTTGGCCTCCTGTTTCTTTCGCTATCCCTGTCTGCACAGGAACGCTGGGCCTTCGGACTACAAATCGCCGGAGGCGTCAATGGACAGCCCGATTTTGCGGACCATAGCTACCACGACGTAACTTTTGGCAGTACGTACAATACTTATCGCAAGCATCGTACGCCCAACATGGCACTGGGATGGTGGATGGAATACCACCTGGGCCGACGCATGAGCCTGCGGACGGGAGGAGAGTACCAATTCTCTAGCCAGTTGACGAGCAATGAGAATGTACGCTACTTACCCAGCGGCGCGCGTAATAACCAGTACAAAAGTAAGCAGATTGTCAGCGAGCGGTGGGTCAATATCCCGTTGACTGTACAGTACTATTTTGCGGATGCGGGCAAAAACTGGCGACCCTTTTTACAGGTGGGCGCGCGTGCTGGTTTTTTGCACCGACAGCTCAGTCGTACCGAAGAACTTCAATTGGACCCAGCGGGAGAACGCACGGCTTACCTCTACGAGAACGAACTCAATATCGACGAAGATTGGTATCCGCTAAAACGCTGGAATGTAAGCACGCAATTAGGTCTGGGAGTCCAGCTAGGTCGGGCGGAGTTGAGCCTCGTGTACTTGGGGAATTTCCAACACAACAACACAGTCGATGTCTACCGCCTGAGTAATCCGTTCATTGACGATCTCTATACTGAGCCGTATTGGCACCATAATGGTCGCCACCGGATGCCAGCGAGTTTGCGCTTGAACTTTCAGTATCGCTTGTAGCCATTTAAGGCTCTGGCTAAACAAGTCTATTACTCAATCATCAATACGTACCGCTGGTTCAGCCTCCCGTTTGCTTTAATGACTAAATTGTACCGTCCCGGCTGTGCTTTACTGAGGTTAAGCGACTTAGTGTACGTTTTGGCGGGTTGGGCCGGGTAGTTGAGGCGCGCCAGCTCCGTCATCTGGTCACTAATTAATAATATCTCTACGTCCGCTCGTTCCCGGATGGTGTAGGTAATATCGACATTACCGTCGGGCTTGCGCC
>JBCDIR010000730.1:0-2338 GCA_038748735.1 Bacteroidota bacterium
AAAAAAGGGGACCTCACCCGTGAGCAGTTTCTTGAACACGCCTGGGAGTGGAAAGAAGAATACGGCGGTATCATCCTGGATCAACTCAAAAAGCTAGGTGCTAGTTGCGACTGGCAGCGGACGCGTTTTACCTTGGAAGATTCGTTGAGCCGTGCCGTGGTGCGCGTGTTTGTTGATTTGTATAAAAAAGGTCGCCTTTACCGTGGCCTCCGGATGACCAATTGGGATCCCGAAGCCCTCACCGTTTTGTCCAATGAGGAGGTGATTTACGGCGACGAAAACTCCCGCCTCTTCCACGTCCGCTACCAAGTAGAGGGTACCGACGAGTACATCACTATTGCCACCCAGCGCCCTGAAACGATCATGGCCGATACGGGCCTAGCCGTTCACCCCGACGACGAGCGCTACGCCCACCTACACGGCAAGCGGGTGATTGTGCCGCTCGTCAATCGCTCCATCCCAATCATTACGGATACTTACGTCGATTTGGAATTTGGTACGGGGGCGCTCAAAGTGACGCCCGCGCACGATCCGAACGATTACGACTTGGGCGAAAAATACGACTTAGAAGTCATCGACATCATCAATCTCGACGGTACGCTCAACGAGAAAGCTAAGTTTTGCGTTGGCCAGGACCGCTTCGAGGCGCGTAAGAATATTGGTAAACTACTGGACGAAGCTGGCGCTTTGGTCGAGATCGAAGACTACCGCACGCGCGTGGGCCGCTCCGAGCGTACGAACGCCGTAGTGGAGCCAAAGTTGACGCTGCAATGGTTCCTAAAAATGGAAGCGTTTGCGGCTAGCGCCCTGGAAGCAGTACGCTCCAAGGAAGTCCAATTCTTTCCGGAGAGCATGTTCAATATGTACAACAGTTGGCTCAAACCGGAGAATGTACGCGATTGGTGTATCAGCCGTCAACTGTGGTGGGGACAGCAAATTCCCGCTTGGTATTACGAAGACCACGTTTTTGTAGCACCGACCGCAGCGGAGGCACTCGAACAAGCCCGTACGGAAACCGGAAAAGCGGATTTAACCTTAGCGGATTTAAAACAGGACGAAGACGTAGTCGATACTTGGTTCTCTTCTTGGCTGTGGCCCATCAGCGTTTTTGATGGTTTCGATACGCAAGAAGAGCTACGTTATTACTATCCAACGAGTACGCTCGTGACGGGTTGGGATATTATGTTCTTCTGGGTGGCGCGTATGATTATGGCGGGCTACGAATGGGCGCCCGAATTGCTGGGCGAAGATCATCCGCGCATGCCGTTTAAGGATGTTTATTTTACGGGTATGGTCCGGGATAGTAAGCGGCGGAAGATGTCCAAGTCGCTGGGTAATTCACCCGATGCGCTGCAACTGATCGACAATTACGGAGCGGACGGCGTACGCTACGGCTTACTCTCGTCTTCGGCGGCGGGTAACGACATCATTTTTGACGCACCGATTGACCCAGAAACGGGCGAGGCGCTGAACGAAAGTAAGCTCTGTGAGCAGGGCAGTAAGTTCTGCAATAAAATGTGGAACGTCCTGCGGTTACTCCGCAGTTTTGAAGTAACGGATAAGGTACCCACCACTGCCAGCGAAGCCTCCATGAGCTGGATTGAAGCCCGCTCGCAGCAAGTGACTAGCGAAGTGACCCGACTCGTGGGCGAGTACCGTCTCAGAGACGCGATTATGGAACTGTACAAGTTCATCTGGGGCGACTTCTGTTCTTGGCACCTGGAAATTATTAAGCCAACCGACGGCAAAATTGCTCAGTCGACCTACGAGCGCACCATCGCGGCCTTCGAAAAGATGATGACGCTTTTGCATCCGTTTATGCCATTTATCACGGAAGAAATCTGGCACGGTATGCGCGAGCGCCCCCACGGCGATGACTGTTGCGTAAGCACTTGGCCCAGGGCCGAAGAATACGCTACCGAACCGATTGCCTTCATGGAATTGGCCAAACAAGCGATCACCAAAGTCCGCGAAGCCCGTTCCGCTAAGGGTATCAAAGCCAAGGAGCCACTGCGTATGGTTACCCTGGTTGGGAATGAAACCGAGCGCCTGATCGCCCACGACGGCTTCCGCAGCATCATCGAAAAGTTAGCTTACTTAGAGTCGCTAGCCACGGCGGAAGAAGAACCTAGTGGTGGCGTCTGCTTCCTAGTAGGCAATGACACCTTCTATTTGGACCTCAACCAAGAGATTGACGCTGCCGCTGAAATTGCCAAGCTCGAGAGCGAAATGCCCCGCTACGAAGGCCTCCGTACGGGAGCGCAGAAGAAACTGGGTAATGAGCGTTTTGTTAGTGGCGCCCCCGCCGCCGTTGTTGAGCGCGAGCGCCAGAAACTGG
>JBCDIR010000731.1:0-2326 GCA_038748735.1 Bacteroidota bacterium
ATTAGTTCGTTCAGGAGTGAAGGAGCTATTGGTGATTTCACAAGACACCTCGGCTTACGGGGTGGACGCAAAGTATCGGACGACTTCCTCGTTCGGGTGACGAGTAACGAGGCGCCGATTATCCTCAATTGCCCCCAAGATGTAACCTTCGTCAGCCTACCCGGCGAGTGTGGTGCCGCCATCAGCTGGTTGGAACCTTCGGTAGACGTCGACTGCGACGTCTCGAATACCTTTTCCTTTTCCGACGACTTCGACCCCATCCAAGCCACCAACTGGTCGTCCATCGAAGGCGGAGCGGAGAGTACGTTTTGTGGCTCCGTCAGCGGTAATGCCTTTAGGTTTACGGGCGACGATGAGAACGGCGGACAACGCTTGCTCACCACCCAGCCCCTGAACGTCACTAGCAGCGGTACCATTTCTTTCTACCTACTAATTTCTGCGGGAGGGCCCGACTTTCAACAAAATTGCGACCGGGCCGAGGCAGGCGAGGGGGTCGAGTTACAGTATTCCACCGATGGCGGAGCTTCCTGGGTGACCATTACCTACTACGGGACGCTGGAGGACGGGCCACAAAATACCCCTCACCTCAGTAATTTCGACCTCAAGACCGAAGTTATTCCCGACGCAGCCCTCAGCCCGGCCACCCAATTCAGGTTGATCCAACCCGAGTTCTCGGGCGGAGGATTCGACGTCTGGGCCATCGATGATTTCAATGTCACCTACACTGCGGGAACCTCCTTCCAGCAAACAGCCGGTAAAGCGAACGGTGAATACGTCGATCCTGGAAGCTATGATATTGAATACGTGGCCTTAAATGCCGGGGGTGCCGCGACAACTTGTGCCTTTACGGTGACCGTTGAAGACCGGGAAAGTCCGGTAATGGATAATTGCCCGGACAACATCACGGTGGATGCTGACATGGGTAGCTGCGAAGCGATCGTCAGCTGGACCGACCCCATTTCCACGGAGGAGAATTGCTTGTTTGATCCGCCTCTAGCCGACGTACTCGGCCGCTACGCTAGTAACCTAGACGGCGTATTGGCGGTGATCCCTAACCGGTTCGTCCTACAGTATGAGGTGAACAATAATAACGGCTTCAGAGGCGGTGGAGAAGACACCTACGCATACGGGAATCTGATTTCTACCAGTTTTGGCAGTAACCTCGAGTATACGCAGGGAGCCATTGTCACCTCGTCCGCATTCGGCGAGGAGGGGGCGTACTTTACCAGCTACAGTAACGGCGTGTGGATGCTGGTGGCTGACCTGGACGAAGTAAGCTCTTACCGCATTAATGGTAACCTCGGTACGGATGGCGACGGTACGGCTAACGATTATTCCACGACCTTTACCGCCGTGGATGGCACCGTTTACTACGCTTTTTTCAAGCGGGTTTTTGGTACGGGCAAACCGTCCGTCAATCACCTCATTTTGGTGCCTTTCGGTTCCTCGGTCGAGCAGGTAATCACGGATAATACGAACCAGGATCTTCACCGGATCAGTCAGCTCGCTACGGCCAGGCGGATCTACCAGTTCAATTTCTATGGGGATAGGGACGTTGATGACGGCTACGCCTACACCGATGCCGAGGTGGACGTGATCATCGAGGCCTTCGTCGATTTGGTCGTTGGCACCGTCAACCTACCGGAGATTACGCGAACCGCGGGACTTGCCAATGGGACAAGCTTCCCCGTTGGGCTAACCGAAGTGACCTACACGGCTACCGATGATGCTGGCAATACTTCTTCTTGTTCGTTCAACGTAACCGTCACGGATAATATCCCACCGACCATCTTCAACTCGACCGACGGTAGCAATTGTACCGGTGACTTACTCGTAGAATTGAATGCAGCTGGCAATTTGGTAATCCCCAACTTAATCAATGACCTCGTAGCGGAAGACAATTGCGGAGCGATTTTGAGTCAGTCGCCCGCCATTGGAGTCGAAATTCCTAATTTGGCAACGGGCGATACGGAAGTGGTGTCCATTACGGCAACAGATTATGCTAGTAACACCAATACGGAAAGCTGTGCTGTCACCCTCACCGTCATCGCTGTCCTCCCCCTAGACCTCCTCTCCTTCACCGGCGAAGCCCGCCACAAAATCAACCTGCTCGCCTGGACAACAGCCAATGAGGAAGACTTTAACCACTTCGAGGTGGAGCGCTCCCCCGACGGAAACGCCTGGAATTTTATCGGCGAAGTTCCCCGTTCCTCCCCCAGAGAGGGGCCGGGGGAGAGGGCCTACGTCTTCGAAGACGAGGGAATTTCCGCCTATTACCGTCTTAAAATGGTCGACCTGGATGGAACGTTTACCTACAGCGACGTGG
>JBCDIR010000732.1:0-2320 GCA_038748735.1 Bacteroidota bacterium
AAGAAGAGCACGGCGAAGAACCGGACCTTATCCACGAGGATTGGGATTACAACAATCACTTGACCAAGTTTCGTAAAACGCTCAAAGCAGGCGAAACGTACCGCTTTAGTGTAGTGGGTTCCACCTGCGCCACTCGACAGTTCGAAGACCCGCATAATGAAGCCGAACGCCTCACGATTTTTGCCATGTTAGAAGGCCGCGAGCGCCTCCTGATGCGCCACCAGCAGGCCTGGGACAAGCTCTGGCAAAGCGACATCGTCATTGAAGGGCATTTGCGTAGTCAGCGTGCCGTGCGCTCGGCTTTGTATCATTTGTACTCCTTCGCGCGGGCGGGTACCTCTTACAGTCTTTCCCCGATGGGCTTGTCTGGATTGGGGTACAATGGTCATATTTTTTGGGATACGGAAATTTGGATGTATCCTCCGCTCTTGGCCATGCAGCCGGATATCGCTGCCTCGCTGATGGAATACCGCTACGAGCGTCTGGAAGCAGCCAAGCAAAACGCTTTCTCGCACGGTTACGAAGGAGCGATGTTTCCTTGGGAATCCGCTGATGACGGTACCGAAGACACCCCCGTTTGGGCACTGACCGGACCGTTCCAGCACCACATTTCTGGGGATATAGCCTGGGCCGCCTGGAAATACTACCAAGTCACCAAAGACAAACGCTGGCTGCGCGAACGCGGTTGGCCACTCATCGAAGCCGTTGCCGATTTTTGGACGAGCCGTGTGGAGCGGACCGCCCCCGGGCGCTACGAGATCAAGAACGTCATTGGTGCCAATGAATGGTTGGAAAATATTGATAACAATGCCTACACCAATGGCATGGCCATCACCGTACTGCGTTACGCTACCCAAGCTGCTCAGGAACTCGGCCTCCCCGTGGACCCCGACTGGAACCACGTAGCCGATAATATTCCTATTGAGCAGTTCCCCGACGGGACGACGCGCGAAAACAGCACCTACGCGGGCGAAATCATCAAGCAGGCCGATGCTAATTTGCTGGCCTACCCGATGAATATTGTCAACGATGAGGCACGCATTCGTAAAGACCTAGCGTACTACGAACCCAAGATGGCCAAAAACGGTCCCGCCATGTCCGTAGCCGTTCTAGCGACACTCTACGCGCGCCTCGACGAGCCAGAGGAAGCTTTCCGCTTGTTTGAGAAGAGCTACCAACCCAACGAAGTACCACCTTTCGGAGTCTTGGCCGAAACGGCGGGCGGTACCAATCCTTACTTCGCTACGGGTGCCGGGGGAATGCTGCAAACGGTTATCTTCGGCTTCGGCGGACTAGAAATTACCGATGACGGTATCCAGCAGCTGGATACGCAATTGCCGAAAGCGTGGAAGTCACTCACCATTAAAGGAATCGGGCCGGAGCGGAAGACGTTCACGGTGAAGTAGTCGCTGATTATTTGCGGCAGCTGGGTGTCGAACAAATCACTACCATTGAAGGTAAAGGAGAAGGCGAACCACTCGTACCCAATACTACGGTGGCACAACGTCAACAAAACCGAAGAGTTGAAATTTGGTTGCTACCTGGATCGTAATGATTAGACTTGTTCTGCTAGGCATGAATGAGCGAAAGTGTAGCAAATTTTGTTCTGAATGAGGCAAAAAATGTAGGCATAGCCTGAGCTACGGCGAGGCTTTTTAACGAAACTCAGGAGAAAATTTACCGCTTGCAGCCATTTGAGGCTCTAGCAGAACAAGTCTATTAGCTATCTTTGCCCCGCAAACAAAACGACGATACTGTCTTACCCACATGATTGTACTACTTATTTATGCTGCTCTAGCTATACTTTTTTCCTTCCTCTGTTCCATTTGGGAAGCGGTATTACTCAGTATGCCCGATAGTTTTGTAGAGGTCAAAGTAAATGAAGGAGATGCCGTTGGTCTGAAGCTGAAGGCCATGAAAAAGGATATTGACCGACCGTTGTCGGCTATTCTTTCGCTCAATACCGTCGCGCATACGGTAGGTGCGATTCTAGTAGGTCAACAAGCGGAAGCTGTTTACGGTGATGGGGGGATGATGCTTTTTGGTCAGTCCATTCCCTTCACGGGTATCGTCGCTTCGGTGATGACTTTAGCGGTACTAATATTGTCAGAGATTATCCCGAAAACGCTGGGGGCGAACTACTGGCGAAACTTAGCAGGATTCACCGCCCGTTCCCTACAAGTCGTGATGGTTTTGATGTATCCGCTAGTATGGTTGAGCCAAGGTATCACTCGACTGCTCAAAGGCGACGGCCACGCCACTAAGGTGAGCCGGGAGGGACTTTCCGCTATGGCGCGTATTGGTTCCAAGGAGGGGAAAG
>JBCDIR010000733.1:0-2319 GCA_038748735.1 Bacteroidota bacterium
ATTTCGCAGGATTATCAGGGTGCAAATGGTGAACAAGTGGATCAATTTAAGTTCTCCAACAACCAGAGCGCTATTCAGTTGGAGACTGCTCAGGTAGATTGGGAGAAGCGATTACCTACGGGCCAATTGCTTGCTTTGGGAGTTAAGTACGCCCACATTCAGAACGAAAGTCAACTTGATTTTCAACACCAAAGTGCATCGGGAACGCTCACCACTGATCCTTACTTTAGCAATGCCTACGATTATGACGAAACTATCGCAGCGGCTTACGGGCAATGGGCTAGGTCCGACGAAAAATGGCAACTTCAAGCAGGTTTGCGCGCCGAATGGACCCAAACGGATGGGCTAGCTGGTGGCGAAACGGGGCAGAAGCTATTCCAGCGGGATTACTGGAATATCTTTCCCGGCCTCTCGCTTGGGCGAACGATTAATGAACAGAACAGTATCACGTTTAGCTACAATTCCCGTATCCAGCGCCCTACTTTTCAGGACTTGAATCCTTTCGTTTGGTACGCCGATTCCTTGACGGCACTACAGGGAAATGCGGAATTACTACCCGAGCGCAGCGAAGTCTTCGACTTGGCTTGGCAGCACGGAAAGTGGAACGTACAACTGAGCTACGTACACGCTAAAAACACCATTAACACCCTCGTCGAATCTCGTAACCAAGCTGATCCCACGATTTTTACTTTCATCCGCGATAACTTGCGGCAAATGAATAACGCAACCCTAACGCTCAGTCGCGGTTTTCAAGTGGGAAAATACAGCAGCTACAATATGTTCGGCCTACGTTCTGAGCATCATCAATTCCGCGACGAAGGCCGCCTGACTACCAATGCCACCAACGGCTGGTACCTCTACACGAGTCATAATTTTTTGCTACCTGCTAGTTTCAAATTGGAGACCAGCTTCACCTACAACTCTCGCCGCGTTGATGGTGCCTACATTGACAATCCGGTCTACTTTTGGCACGCTGGTATTAGTCGAAAGTTTCTTCAGGACCAACTGCTCGTGCGCCTTTACGCCAACGACATGCTGGACAGCTACCGCTTCATCGGTATTTCCAATGTGTTAGGGAACGATTGGACCTACCTTTCGGAAGGCGACTGGCAGTTCATTCAGCTTTCCCTGCATTGGGAGATAGGCAAAATGAATACAAACGCCCTGCAAGAGCGTAAGATTGGGCAAGCGGAATTACAGCGGATGTAGCTACCTGCAACCATATCACGTCCTAAAGCGTTCCATTGAAAAATACATGTAGCTACATGAAACGTCGTCAATTCATCAAAGGATCGGCCATTGTTGGCCTGTCAGCGGTAGGTGCCAAAGCCGTTGTATCGCAATCGGGTAAATATAATACGGACAGCCAGCGCAAAATCCATCGTGTTATCAGCGCGCAGCGGGTGAACGTGGGTACGCTGCCCGTGCTGCGAGCTTTTGCGGGTAACCAGCAAGACTACGTTTCGCCCTTCGTCCTTTTTGACGAGTTTGGCCCGGTCAACGTGGCCGCAGGAAGTGACCCGCTACGCGTGGATGCGCATCCGCACGCGGGCGTAACACCGACTACTTATTTTCTAGCGGGCAGCGGCCACCACCGCGATAGTCTCGACTATGATTTCCAGATTGGACAGGGCGACTTTATGCTCTTTAGTTCGGGCCGCGGGGCGATTCACATGGAAGAATCAGGTCTTCAATTGGTGAACGAGGGCGGTTTTTACCACGGCTTTCAGATTTGGCTCAATACCCCCGCTAAGCATAAGTTTGACGATCCGACCACCAGCGTCTTCCGTCCGCAGGATATGGGGAAGGTGGAGACGGATAACTACACCATCCAAGTCATCCTCGGTGAGGTGTTCAATGCCAAATCCGCCATCGAAACCTTGTCTCCCGCTTTTTACTTTCACGTCAAAATGGAAGCCGACAGCCGCCTCGATATTCCGACGGACCCTACCCACAATGCTTTTCTCTATTTGGTTAAGGGTCAGTTAGAACTCAACGAAGGTCGCGCGTTGCGGGCCAACGAAGTGGTCTTGTACGAGCGCGGCGAAAGCCACCTCAGCCTCTACGCCAAAGCAGCAGCGGAGTTCCTCGTTCTCGGCGGCCAACCACTCAACGAACCGATCTATTCCTACGGCCCTTTCGTGATGAATACGGAGGAGCAGATTCACCAATGTATCCGCAACTACCAAATGGGGCGCATGGGAAATCCGGATCTCGTGAATGGATAATTTTAAATTGGGGTGTTTTTAACTGTTTTCCGACGAGTTGCTATCCACAATTGACAGTACGTTGAAATCTACTGCTAAGGCTATGCTACAC
>JBCDIR010000734.1:0-2318 GCA_038748735.1 Bacteroidota bacterium
AGAAAACGCTTCGTTTAAAGTGAGATAATTCAGTCATAATTGCGAGGTTTTGATCAATTATACTACTTATAACGAGGATGTAGCCTAAATAATTCCCAGCGGAATGGATTTTTTTAAAAAAGGTTTTTGCTCACCTCCTTACCTTTACGATCAAAATAACGAAAACCAGCGATGAAAAGAATGAAGTGGTTGATATTGAGCTGCTGTTGCACACTCTCACTGACGGCTTTTGGACAGCTAGATTTAATGGAATTACCGCGCTACAAAGGAGCCTATATTGGTCTGGGTCCGCGTAGCATTAGTGCTGATCCCGGCACGCTATTATTACGGCTTACGGACAACAATACCGGTACGGTCTATTTCACGGAAACGGAGGTGGATGACTTGAGACTCGGTAATGGATTGCAACTGGGTTGGCGTTGGGGTAACTATACCAAACTATCCCACGATGTGTTAATCGACCTTGCTTTTGGAGAAGCCGAATTGTTCCTGTTCGGGTATTCGTTGGGCTGGAATTTCTCAACGCAGCTAGAACGCAAACGACTCGTCATCCGTCCGGCTATTCAAGGATTGATTTCCAACGTCAGTTTTGACTTGGGAACTATTCAGCATACCGATGATTTCGTAGCATTTGGAGAAACCAAAATCTACAATGAATTCATCAACGTCGACGCTCTTTCCGAACACGTACTTCTGGCCGCCCGCTTGGATTTTTCGTACCGTGTATTGCCCAAACTGGACCTCTTCCTAAAATTGGCCTACGATTTTGAGCAAGGGAACGACCAAGCAACCATTACCTTAAGCCCACAGGGCATGCGCGATGAACGCAACGAAGGCCGCTTCTCAGAAAAACTGGATTTGACGGCGAGCGACAACAATCCACAACTCCTACTCGATAATCAAGCTATCACCACCCTCCCCTACTACCTACGGGGGCTACGGCTCACCTTTGGGGTAGCGCAGGTCATCGAACGCCGCCGCCGAGCGGATAAACGTAAATACGAAGGCCGTTAAATTGAAATGAATCCTATTTTTACTATTTTTGCTCCACTTTTTCTAATACGTAGAAACCCTGAGCCGTTTCTAACGTTTTGTCCTATAACTCCAACGGAAACAAAATGAAACAAGAACTCCGTATTTACAATAGCCTAGCGGGCGAAAAACAGGTTTTCAAACCCCTCAAAGAGGGCTTCGTGGGCATGTACGTCTGTGGACCGACTGTTTACAGCGATGCACACCTGGGCAATTGTCGCACGTACGTGAGTTTCGACATCATCTTCCGTTACCTGAAGCATCTCGGCTACACCGTTCGCTACGTGCGTAACATTACCGATGTAGGTCATCTCCTAGACGATGGCGAAGACCGCATGTCCAAAGGCGCTCGGACGAACCAGTTGGACCCCATGGAAGTCGCCCAGAAGTATACCATTGGCTTCCACGATATGATGCGGACGCTCAATACCCTTCCCCCTAGCATTGAGCCACGTGCCACGGGTCATATCCCCGAGCAGATCGAAATGGTGCAGGCCATTATGGATAATGGCTACGCCTACGAGGCCAACGGTTCAATTTATTTTGATACGCCAAAATTTGCGGCAGACAAAGGTACTTACGGTAAACTTTCCGGTCGCAAGATCGACGAGTTACTCGCCGAGTCCCGGGACAACCTCAAAAACCAAAGTGAGAAACGCCATCCTTCCGATTTTGCGCTTTGGATAAAAGCAGCCCCCGAACACTTGATGCGCTGGAATGCTCCTTGGTCCGTAGGATTTCCTGGCTGGCACCTGGAATGTTCAGCTATGAGTACGAAGTATTTAGGGGAAAATTTTGATATTCACGGCGGAGGAGATGATTTGAAATTCCCGCACCACGAAAACGAAATTGCCCAAAATTACGCCGCTTGTGATCAGCTTCTTGCCAACACTTGGCTACACACCAACATGCTGCTGATGAACGGCCGTAAGATGAGCAAGAGCGACGGCAATACTATTACCCCCCACGAACTCTTCAGCGGCGATAGTGAGCATATTACGCAGGGCTATAGCCCGATGGTCGTCCGCTTTTTCTTCCTACAAAGCCACTACCGCTCGACCCTCGACTTGACGAACGACGCGCTCCAGGCCGCCGAAAAAGGATACAAACGCCTCATGGAAGCGCAACGTACACTACAAGGACTGAGCGGTGCCCAAGGCACAGCAGATAGTGCGCTGGACCAAGAGATCAATAGCCTCATCGACGGCATTTATACCGAACTCAACGACGATTTTAACACCCCGCGTGCTTTAGCTCGTCTGTTTGAATTGGTCACCAAAATTAAC
>JBCDIR010000735.1:0-2315 GCA_038748735.1 Bacteroidota bacterium
CCGCGCACGCACACGCACGCGAGCAGGAGCCGTCAAAAATCGTTATCTTGTTTCCATGAACGCGGTAAAAGTATACAATAACCCGGTTCAATTTTTAGCTATCACGAGCCTACAAGTAGCAGAATCTGATTTACTGCTGCCCGTTTTTACACATCGCTAGCAGCAGTGGTACAAATATCACGATTTTAGCATGAAGCGCAGCACAAAACCACGTTCTGCTAAGTCTACTCACGGACCTACCAAACGTTACCCACTGACCTGGAAAAGCGCTTTTTCATTCATTTTCTAGGTCCGACCTGAGAGGGGTCCTCCACAATAAAAAAATGATTGAGCAGGAGATACCCGATTGGTCGACCTTAGAGGTCGAAGAAATCTGGCTAACTAAGGATACCGGCTATCAGGGATACATTCCAAACGGCATCATCCTGCTAGAGCCTTTTAAAGCGGTGCGCAATCATCCGCTTACAGATTTGAAAAAGCAGATGAATAGCTATGTATCAGCCATTCGTGTTGTCGTTGAACACGCTATCGGTGAGATCAAACGATTACGGTTAGTAAGCGAGAAATGGCGGCTTGGAGTGGAACAGCGAATTGACCAAGCCATGTGCGTCGCGGTGGGCCTACATAACCTCCCAATCATACAACGTAAAACTTCTTTCGCAGGCGCTCATGCACGCACGGGCGCGAGGTTAGATATTTTTCGTTCATAACCTCTATTCTTTGCCCGTTACCTAGCAAGATTTTCAGCCTATTTAGCAACTTTTCGCTGCGGTATCTTTTCCATATTTGGATATTGAAGTTCAATCATTCAACAACAACTTCTTTTATTATGCAAAAGCAAGTACACCTCCTCTTTTTCCTCCTGATATTCACTTTTTCTTGCCAGTCGGATGCGCCGAAGCAAGAAGCAAAGGATGCAGATACTACCCCAGAGGCCAGGGCCAATCCTAGTTTTACGATCACTCCGGGCGAAGGTATCGGCCTACTCACCGCTGAACTCAACCGTACCGATATAGAGGCGCTCATTGGCAAAGACAATGTGCAGGCTACCGAATTTCAACTGGGCGAGGGAGAGACCGCTCCGGGTCTAAAGCTCTATCCCGACCAACCCACGGAAGTAACGGTACTACTCGACGAAGAAGGCTTCCCCATTCTCTACCGTATTGAGCGAGCAGACAGCCCGTGGATAACGCCCAACGGCTTGAAAATCGGCAGCACCCTGGCAGAAGTGACGGCGGCTAACGGCGGCACTTTTCAATTGACGGGCTTCGACTGGGACTACGGCGGCACCGTCGTCAACTGGCAAAGTGGACAGCTAGACGGTAAGGATTTCGGCGTCGTTTTCGGTTACGCCCCCGACGTAACCCTCTCCTCAACTACGGACAGCGCCATCATCGGTGATCAAGTCATCAATTCGAATCATCCCAACTTGAAAAAATACGATATTCGCGTGGTCACCATCACGCAAACCCTCTAGTCTATGACGTCAGCACAACGAGCGCATTTGGAGGCACTCATCGCCAACGGCTATCCTCATTCCTCTTCGGAATGTTTGGCGCTCGGTTGGCAAATTTACCGCAGCCGGCTGCGCGATTTCATGTGGTTTGCACTCCTACAACCGTTGATTGCTAGCGTATTCACGGTTGTCGGTCTGAGTAATATCGGCTTACTGCTGATGACCTTTTTGGTGAGTCCCATTCTCAATGCGGGTTTCTACTTGGGCGCAGAGCGAGCCACGACTCCCGGTGCGGAATGGTCGTTCAGCGTATTTTTTGCGGCTAGGGCCAAGGCCGTTCCACTTCTCTTCTGTACGCTGGCTAGCAGCCTGTTACTGGCCGTCATGCTGATCCCGACCTATCTGCTTTTTGAGCGTGCGGGTATCCTGGAATGGTACCAAGAAGTGGTCGCCAATCCTGCGGTGCAAATTGCCCCACCGGAATTGAACGCCACGCAGAGCAACGGCTTTTTTCTCAACTTACTACCCGTCATTTACTTGCAGGTGGGATTCAGTTGGGCCGTTCCACTAATTTTGTTCTGGAATACACACCCAATTAAAGCTTTAGAATGGAGTCGTCGCTTGGTGACCCGGCGCTTTTGGCCGCAGTTCATACTCTTGCTCACTTTCTTTTCGCTCCTGATACTCATTTCTATTTTTCTGGCTCCCCTTGCGGGAATCAGTAGTGGCTTGGCTAATTTGGGTACCTTCCTGCTTTTTCTCGTCTTCCCTTGGGCCTACTGTAGCTTGTACGCGGGTTTCCGGCGTACGACGATGGTGGAGGCAGAATAAAAAATCCCGAATTTTCGTTAGCTGAAAA
>JBCDIR010000736.1:0-2315 GCA_038748735.1 Bacteroidota bacterium
CCACAGTGTGGATAACTATTTTGTGGAAAACTTGTAGCGTTAGGACTGAACCTACTAGCTCCCGTCAAATCACGTGAAAATCGTACTTTTGGAACGATTAAGCAAATACCCAATGATACACACTATTGACTTACACTTTCGTGGCTTGCGCCAAAACATAGCAGCTTTTTTAGCCGAGACGGAAGTCGGACCCGTCTTGGTGGAGACTGGCCCGCATTCTACCTTACCCAATTTACTGAAAGGCATCAAAGTGGCGGGCTACCAAGCGGAAGACATCCAACACGTTTTCTTGACTCACATTCACTTGGACCACGCCGGGGCGGCCTGGTGGTTTGCCGAACGTGGGGCCACCATTTACGTCCATCCACGTGGGAGTAAGCACCTCGCTCGCCCGGAGCGCCTCATGGCTTCGGCGCGCCAAATCTACCAAGACAAGATGGATGAACTGTGGGGACAAATGAATCCCATTGCCGCGGAACGAATCGTAGAGGTAGTCCACGACACAACCCAGCCCGGAGGACTGCACGCTTGGTATACGCCGGGACACGCCGTCCATCACGTAGCTTGGCAATTGGAGGACGACCTCTTCACGGGGGACGTAGCGGGCGTACGCATCAACGGGGGAGTGGTGATTCCGCCCTGCCCACCACCCGACATCCACCTGGGACATTGGCAAGAAAGCCTCGCCCTGCTCCGTAGTATTGCGCCGCAGCGACTTTACCTCACCCACTTTGGCCCGATTGACTACGAGGAAGTACACCTAACGGAACTGCACGAACGCCTAATACGCTGGGCTGACTGGATCAAACCCTACGCTGAACGGGGAGCGAGTGTGCCCGAATTAACGCCCCTTTACCAAAAAATGGTAGACGATGAGTTTGCGGCCCTCGGTATTTCCGCAGAAGATCGCGCGCGCTACGAAGCGGCTAATCCAAGTTGGATGAGTGTGGCCGGTTTATTACGTTACTGGGCAAAGCATGGCTTATCTAACTAAATACCGTAGGCTAATTCGCCAGCTCGGAGACATCTTTAGCACTTAAGATCAAAAAAAAGCCTAGTTGCCAATGAAAATTTTACGCTAAGTGCAGTAACTTGCCAATCTTTAAATATTTTGCTTTTGCAAGCATTAGAACATTTTTAACAATCATTAATCATTATGAGAGTAACATTTACTTTTTTATTTTCATTACTTGTATTGACTAGTATGAATGCGCAGATTAACTCTGCCTCTGCTTTTCCGGCGGACTTCAACGTAACTTCTCCGGCTTCCGCCGTGGGTACTTATGACTATGGTACACAGACGACCAACGAAGACGCACCCGACGAGTGGGGGCCGCGCCTCAACGAGGACCTGAGTGGAGAAATCGTGTGGGCGTATACCGATACGGATAGCCTAGGTTGTACCGCTATCGTATCTCCGGATGTGACGGGTAAGTTTGCCCTCATTCGCCGTGGTGTTTGTGGCTTTAGTGAAAAGGCGTACTGGGCACAAGAAGCGGGTGCTACGGCTTGCATAATCGTCAACCACTTCGATGATCCTGCGCAGGATGGTAATACCTTAGTCGGCATGTTGGGTATTGACTCTGCTCAACTCATCACTATCCCGGCTATTTTTATCAGTCGTAACACGGGTGAAATCATCGACGCGGCCCTCAGCGCTGGCGAAACCGTCAATGCCACCTTCGATGTGAAATCTTTCTACGATCCGGTTTCTAGCTACTCTTACCACACGCCAATTACGGAACTGGAGGAGGGTTTCAATCAATTCCGCATCAACTACGTTAACCCGAGTGAGACCGACGCTGTCGACGTTGCAGTGGAAGCTGTCATCACTGCTCCTGGTGGTTCTACGGAGACACTAGTAGGGTCTAGTAATGTAGCACCACTGTCGGATTCTGTCATTATTCTGGAAGGAACTTACATTCCTACGGAGTTAGGTACTTACACGGTTAACTGGACCAACGACCAAAGTGAGGAGAGCATTTCCTCTGGCTTTGCGGTTACGGAATACACCTACGCCGTAGATAATGGTGACCTGAGTACGTCCGTTGGGCCATCGGATGAGCAGTTTGCGGAGGCTAATTTCGTATACGAAGTGGGTGGCATCGCCCTTATCGGAACAGAAGGAGCAATAGCTACGCACGCTTCTTTCGGTATCTCAAACGCCAGTGAAATCATTACGGATGATCCGGATGAGGGTATTATCAATATCTTCCTGTACGATGGTGATGCTAATAATGACAATACCATTGACTTTGCGGCTACTGGGGCCTCTTTTGCTGACCTTACCCCCGTTGCCCTGGGTTCTTATACCC
>JBCDIR010000737.1:0-2309 GCA_038748735.1 Bacteroidota bacterium
GGAACGGACGCTTTTCAGGAAACGGACGTGGTCAACTGTACGCTACCCCTGACAAAGTGGAATTACCAGATCACCAAGGCGGAGGAGATTCCCTACGTTTTTGCTAAGGCGTTTTACATTGCCAACACGGGGCGACCCGGGCCCGTCGTGATTGACATTACCAAAGATGCGCAGTTGAGCGAGCTGGATTTTCGCTACCAGCGTCAACCCTATATTCGTTCTTACCATCCTTTGCCTAAGATTGACCCGACGGCCATCCAAGCGGCGGCGGATGTAATCAACGCAGCGGAAAAACCGATGATCCTGGCCGGACACGGTATTCAAATTGCGGGTGCGCAGGAAGTATTTCAGCAGTTCGTGGAGAAAACGGGTATTCCCCTGGCGTGTACCATCCACGGTTTATCTAGTATCTCCAGCGAGCATCCGCTGCACATGGGTATGTTGGGTATGCACGGCAACTATGGACCCAATCTGAAGCAAAACGAATGTGATGTCCTCATCGCCATCGGTATGCGCTTTGACGACCGCGTTACGGGGCGTTTGAGCGGTTATGCGCAACAAGCGAAGGTGGTACACATTGAGATTGATCCTTCGGAAATCTCCAAGAACGTTCCGGCGGACTATCCCGTTTTGGCGGATGCCAAACAAGCGTTGGAAGCTTTGCTTCCGTTAATGAAGTCTAAAACCTATCCCGAATGGGTGGAGTCCTTTCACGACTGCTACCGCATTGAAGAAGAGAAAGTCATCCACAAAGCCCTCCGCGCCACCGACGATCAGCAAATTCGGATGGGGATGGTGGTTAAGAAAGTGAGTGATCAGACGAACGGCCAGGCCGTAGTCGCTACGGACGTAGGGCAGCACCAGATGATTGCGGCACGCTATTATTCCTACCAAAGTACCAACCAGTGGGTATCGTCCGGCGGGGCGGGTACGATGGGCTTCGGTTTGCCAGCGGCCTTCGGGGCCAAGTACGCACAACCCGAGCGGGAAGTCGTCGCCTTCATCGGCGACGGTGGTTTTCAGATGACGATTCAAGAATTGGGTCTCTGTGCGCAGTGGAATGTGGGGGTGAAAATTGTATTATTAGATAACAACTACCTTGGCATGGTCCGGCAGTGGCAGCAGCTTTTTTTGATCGGCGCTACTCCTCGGTAGAATTACAGAACCCCGATTTTATCAAAATAGCGGACGGTTTTGGGGTGCCGGGTAAAACCGTTAGTGACCCGGAGGAATTGGATGCGGCCATTGCGGAAATGCTGGCCCACGACGGTCCGTACCTCTTGCACGTACGTGTAGCAAAAGAGGAAAACGTCTTCCCGATGGTTCCTTCTGGTGCCGCCGTAGACGAGATTATTTTGGAACCCAGCGAGATCAAGTAAGCCATGAAGCAAGAATATACCATCACCGTTTTTTCGGAGCACCGTTCGGGTCTGCTATCACGGGTTGTCTCTATTTTCACGCGGCGGCACGTCAACGTCGAAAGTCTGACGACGAGTCGGTCGTCCATTGAAGGCGTACACCGCTTCACCATTGTGGTCCATACGACGGAAGATATGGTCATCAAGCTGGTCGCGCAACTGGACAAGCAGGTGGACATCCTCAAAGCGTTCTACTACGAAGCAGAGGACTTGGTGTACCAGGAAATTGCGCTGTATAAGGTACCCGTCGCCATGTTTTCCAACGGTAACCAAGTCGAGCGTCTCATTCGGTCGCACAACGCGCGTATCCTACTCATCGAACCGGAGTACGTAGTGATTGAAAAAACGGGTCACGAAACGGAAACCGCCGCACTACTGAAGGAACTGCAATCCATCGGTGATATTTATAGCTTCGTGCGTTCGGGCCGCGTGGCCATCGTAAAACCGATGGAGCGATTGAACAGCTACCTAAAATCAGTCGAAGAACAGGAGGGGGCACTGAATTAGTAATAAATAGCTTGTAATCTTTCCACTTTGCTAATTATTTTTAATGGCAGCGTTAATACGAGCTTGTAACTTTTTCTTGCTGGTGATTTTTCTGATGTAATCAATCAGTTGACGATCTTTCAGTACTGCGATAACGGGAATATTATTTACATTAAAGTGATTGGCTAGTACTTTATATTCGTCTACATCTAATGTATAGTGGATAATAGACGGAGAGGATTGACCGATTTGTTTGATCGTTTGCATCAAGATATGGCTACTTCCTGACCAGGAAGCAGTAAATACTAGCAAAACTTTCTGCCCTTCACTTTTTTCCAGAACTGAACGTAAGAGTTGTTGCTCTTCATTAGTAGACTTGGACATATTTTGGACCTTTGATAACCC
>JBCDIR010000738.1:0-2307 GCA_038748735.1 Bacteroidota bacterium
GTGAATTCGTAGCCTGCGTTTAATTTGAGGCGCGGGTTGATTTGGTACTGCACCACGTCGCCGTAGCCGAAGATGGCAAAATCGCTCTCCACGCGGGGACCCACGATGCGGTTCATAAAGGTGATACCCGAAGAGCGGGTATAAAAATGCTTAATGGAGAGGGTATTGGTTAGTTTTTCGTCGAGTAGCTTGCTAGCCAGAGCCAAGCCTACGTAATTTTTCAACAGCAACTGGGCTGGTTCCAGTCCTTCCTGGGCTTCGAGCGGAAGTAAGCCGTTGCGGATGGTGACTTCGTCGTTGGTTAGTAAGTTCGTCAGGTTGAGCGTGTGCTGGGGATGGATGGCGTAGCTGAAACTCTGCCGCCCAAACCACGTGCGAGTAGTCAGGATCGGGGCCGTACCGTTGGAGTACAATGCGGTTTCTCCGCCGTTGGGTTTCATTACAAAATTCTGGTCCCAGAAGTAGGTCCGTCGGGCGGTATCTACGAAACTCAGTTCGTCAAAAGTATAACCCGCTAGGAGGGAGGCGCTCCACTTCTCGTCCGGACCGTACTTTTTCCAAGCTAGCGAGACGTTGCGGGAGTCCTGTGTAGATTCCGGTTCTCCCCAGGGATTTTCCGCGCGAATACCGTGTTGCCACTCGCGGTCGATGCGCGAATAGGATACCATTGCCATTAACTCGTCCGCCCAAGGCAGATCGCGTACGCCAGTTTGTAGGCGCGTCAGCAGGGACGTAAACTGATCGTGGAAGCGCCGCGCTCGCCCTAGCTGGGTATTATTATTGGGATCGTCGGGAACGAGGACTTGTACGTCATCCATCCAGTAGTCGTTGTCCGAATAATTGTAAAAACCGTCCAGATGGACAAAAAATTGATCGTTACGTCCAAAACGCTGGCGCGCCGTAAGGGCCGCTTCGTGCGTATTCCACGAACCGAAGGAATAGCTCACGTCCAGATAATCGGCATTTCCGTAACGGCTCACTACGTTGAGCACGCCACCCAGGGCGTCCGAGCCGAAGGCTACGGGGATGGTGCCTTTATACACTTCAATCCGATCAATCATATTCGGCGACAGCGTATTGATGCCGTAGCCGGCTCCCAACAGGTACACGGGGATACCGTCGACAAACAATTTCACCCCTTTACCATCTACGCCGTTCAACATGATGTTGACGTCGCTGCCCGCGCCACCTTCTTGGCGGATACGGATGCCGGGCAACTGATTTAGCAGGGCCGTTACTGGTACGGGTTGGGCACGGACATTGTTCAGACTGAGTACCTGCACCTTGTACGGAAGATTTTCTATATCCACCGCTTGGGACTGGCCCGTCACGACGATCTCGTCTAAGTTGGCGGACACTTCGGTGAGGGTGACAACTTTTTGCAGGGTCTTGCGCTGCGTCGGTACTGGCAAGTTAAGTTTTTTAGTAGCGTACCCCAGGTACTGTACGGTGGCTTGGTAGGTCTGCCCGCAGTCCAATAGGAACGTAGCTTCTCCGTTCACGTCAGTTACCGCTTGCAAATCGCCCGGCGTCAACGTGACGTACGCACCGATCACCTCGGTTTGCTTCTCGTCTAATACGGTAAGCGTCATACGGCACTGCACCATTGCTGCTTGAGCGGCCGTATACGCACCCAAGATGAACCAGCAAGTGAGCAACGGTATCCGCAGCGTACGCCAACAGTTTGTTAGCCAACGGAATTTTTTAGGGTAAAAATGCGGCATTTCGCTAGAGTTGCGCTATCTTAGTCCAATAGATAAATTAGTCCTGTCCAAACCAAGTTACCCAGCGAGGCGATGTCGCTCGTCCGTTTAGAAGGTGGTAATCACTTTATTGCATCAGATAGCACCGCACCTACGTGCGGATGTTGAGGTTGTCTAATAATTGCCAAAGAATTTTTAGACAATTTCAGTAAAGAATGATAGTACAAAGCTAGCACTGCTACTATTGTACTAGCTTACGCCAAACGGAATAAAACCTACGTTAAACGGAATAAATGAAAACTCGCCTGCACACCGCCGACTTGGACGAACTTCTAGCCGAAGTGAACTATCCCACGGGTTTCGTTACACCGGATGGTGCCATCATTGAGCGGAATTACGCTAGTTTAGGTCGCCTTGGGACCGGTTCGTATCGAGAGCTGTTTTTTGACGGCATTCACATCGGCTACGGCGATATTACGCTACATCAACCTACGGAAATCCTCCTCGAGAGCGATTTCGAGACCGTAGAAATGCACTTCACGCTGTGCGGCAATATGCTCACCTATAATCACGATACTCGGACCAGTACCGAACTGAGCAGCAA
>JBCDIR010000739.1:0-2301 GCA_038748735.1 Bacteroidota bacterium
AAGTCAGCTTACCGCTATCTAGGATGGGGAAACCGGCATCCGTCATCCCGATTTTAATGAGCGCGTCCCAGGCAGCGCAGTAGCCAGGATAGCGAATGGTACCCCGCAAGATGTTAGGAATATTTTTGAGACAGTACTGCTCTCGGTAGAGTAAGCTGTCGCGATTGGCGTAGACCTCAAAGGGACCTAATCCGGGCACGTTGATGGGCCAGATTTCAGTGAAAAGGCGGTTGTAAGGAATGAATTTGTACTTCTTCTTGTGCAAATACTGCGCCGTTCCCTGTCCGGCGAGTACGACATTGCGTGGATTCCACGTAAACTTGTAGTGCCAGGGGTTGGTATCACTTTCGGGCGCGATTAGACCACCGGTATAGGAACGAAACGAAAGCAACTTACCACCTTTGGCCTTGATTTCGTCAATCTTTTGCATGGCCGACATATGGTCGATACCGGGGTCCAGCCCCATTTCACCCATAAAGATGAGTTCGCGGTCGCGGACTTGGTCACCGAGATTGTACATTTCTTTGGAGACGTAGGAAGCGGTAATCAGGTGCTTGTTCAGCTTGATACAGTCTTGGGCCACTTCTACGTGTAGGTGCGCTGGCAATAAAGAAACGACGATATCCGACCGACCAATGAGTTCGCGGCGGTCGTTGACTTTCATAACGTCGAGCCAAGCGGGGCGGCCGTTGGGGTGGCCGTTCACTTTAGCTTCGGCCAGGGCGGGGTCCGCATCGGCTACGGTAACGAACCAGCCTTCGGTCTGTGATTTTTCGAGTATATAATTAATCAACGCACCTGACGAACGTCCGGCGCCAATGATGAGGATACTTTTCATGGTCATTGGGTACTAGTGAGCAAGTTGACAACGAGCGCGAATATAGCAGTTTGGTGTCGAGCAACGTAGCAAACGGAGCACTTTTGGTTAATGCTTTCCGACGCAAAAACCTGATTTTTGGCTATCTTGGGAAAGTTCTCAAACCGTGTAGCCGTATAAATAGCTGGTTTTCAGCTTCAAAAACTCCCTTACTGGTTAAAGCGTTAACTTATTTACCACACTATTTATACGACCCATCAAAAGCAAAGTTCAGCTGCCCATGCGCAAGGATAAAATGACCATAGAGTGGGACATCGTCGCCAACGCTAGCGATTTACCCCCCAAACAGCAAGCACTGCTAGCCGCCGCAAAAAAGGCGCTGGACAAAGCCTACGCGCCTTATTCCAAGTTTCAGGTAGGTGCCGCATTACAACTCGAAAATGGCGAAATTATCAGTGGTGCTAATTTTGAAAATGCGGCCTACCCCATGTGCTTGTGCGCCGAACGCTCGGCCATTGCGACGGCAGTTTCGACCTTTCCAGACGTAGCGGCCACCGCCATTGCCATCACCGTGAAGAACCCCGCACATGTGATTAGTACGCCAGCCTCCCCCTGCGGAGCTTGCCGACAAGTAATGGTCGAAACCGAAGCCCGCCAAGGAAAGGATATGACAGTCCTCATGCAGGGAGAAACTGGAGTCATATACGTGCTGGAGTCCGCCAAATCTTTATTGCCGTTCTACTTTGACGGGTCCTTCTTAGAATAAGATGTAGGAAAGCGTTGCACCTAATCGAACTTTCAAGCTAGGATTTTCCCACTTGAAGACCAAAACAGTCTGCTTCAAGTTATTCCTCACAACTCTCAACCAGCAACAGGGGTTGTTTAAAGTATTATAGTGAACAACAACACTTGTAGCGTATGCAAAAGACTATCATTAGCTGCCTAGTACTCAGTCTAGGTCTACTCAGCTTCACCACCCAATACTTACCCAGCTACCAGATTGCGGAAGATTACAGCATTCAATTCAGCGGACGCGGCGCAAATGGTACTTTTTCCGGCTTAAGTGGAACGATCATCTTTGATCCGCAAAATTTGGCTACGGCCAAAATGGACGTCAGCGTAGATGCCACTACCATCGAGACGGGTAATAGCCTAAAGGACAAACACGCCCGTGGGGAAGACTGGTTTGACGTTGCGCAATATCCCACTATTACGTTTGCCAGCAACAGTTTTAGCGCAACGGATGCGAAAAACTACGTCGTAAACGGAACACTGACCTTACACGGCACAGCGCGTAAGGTCAGTATTCCATTCTCTTTTGAGAATAACACCTTTCGGGGAAGTATCACCGTCAACCGAGAAGACTATGGCATTGATGGTCCCTTTATTTCCTTTACCGTAGCAGATGAGTTTGACGTCGAACTCGTCGTACCGGTAACGGGAAGTTAATTACACCCCAGATCATCCTGCGAAAGCGGGTCATT
>JBCDIR010000740.1:0-2299 GCA_038748735.1 Bacteroidota bacterium
GTAACTTATTCTTTCAACCCACTAATAACCCCTACGCCACGCCACTGCGTTATACGGACGATGCGCTCCTGAGTGGCTACGTTCACCCCAGTAGCCTGGACGCGCTGGAAGGTTCTGCCGCTATTATCGTTAGTCGTCGGGGCAGTGGACGGACCATTTCTATGGCGATGGAACCCGCTTTTCGTGGGTTCTGGTTCGGAACGAGCAAGCTGCTGGCCAATGCTATCTTTTTTGGGCATACGATCAGTTCTAGGGCGTGTGAAGGCGTGAAATAAGAGCTATGCTGTACCGCTTCCGCACCAATTTGGTCCTACGTGTTATCCTACTTACGCTGGGGTTAGCGTTGCTACTATTGGGTTGGCAACAAGGCAACAACTTGTACCTGCTGCTCGGCAGTCTTCTGGCGGTGAGTCTGCTCATTAGTATCGTTTATTTGGTGGACCAAACGAACCGCGACGTAGCGGGCTTCCTCACCTCCATTAAGTACAATGACTTTACGGCAACGGCAAGCGCCAGCCACCGCGGTGCCAGCTACGGCGAACTTTACGATGCTTTCAACCTGATCAACCGCAAGTTTCAGGAAGTTCGTGCGGACCGGGAGGCCAACCACCAGTTTTTGCAAGCGGCAGTAGAGCAAATTGACGTCGGTTTACTGTGCTATAACGCAGCGGGTGAGGTGCGGCTGATGAACAAAGCCTTGCAGCGATTGCTGCGCAAATCCTTTTTGTTACACGTTGATGCGCTAGCGCAAATTGACCCGAAGCTCTCCCAAGCCCTCGTCGATAGTCGGGAAGGTAAGCGAGACGTGGTGAAAATTACCGTAGATAATCGCTTACTACAACTGGCTTTTCAGACCACCTCTATCCGTCTACAAGACGAGCAACTCTACCTCGTTAGCATCAAAAATATTCAGAGCGAACTGGAAGAACAGGAGTTGGTGGCTTGGCAAAAACTGATTCGGATTTTGACGCACGAAATCATGAACTCGGTGGCCCCCATCACCTCCCTCAGCGGTACCATTGATGCGATGCTGGCGAATAGCCCCCAACCCGACACGCAAACGCTGGCCGACGTGCGTCAATCCGTACGCGTCATCCAACGACGGGGAGAAGGCTTGCTCGACTTTACGGAAACGTACCGCAAGCTGACGCGTATTCCGCCGCCCAAGTTCAGATCCGTGGAAGTCAACGAACTAATGACCCAGGTTCATCAGCTTTTTCGGGCGCAGGCGCAAGCACAGGGGGTAACGCTCCAACTACACGCCTACCCTTCCGCTATCCACCTCGAAGCTGACCCCCATCTGCTGGAACAGGTCCTGATTAACCTGACCAAAAATGCGCTGGATGCTTTGCGCGAAAGTGACCTAAAAGAACCGACTATTCACCTCCACGTTAGCAAAAACAAGGACGGGCAGCCGCTACTGCAAGTTGCCGATAATGGTCCTGGCATCCCGGAGGAACAGTTGGAGCAGATTTTTGTGCCGTTTTACACGACTAAACCAACTGGATCGGGTATCGGGCTTAGCCTCTCGCGACAGATCATGCGGATGCACAAGGGGACGGTGGAATTACAGTCCGTGGTAGGCGAAGGAACAGTAGTGAGTTTAGTTTTTTAACCCAATAATTCCTTCACCTTCGCGGAAATGGTACGGCCATCGGCGCGACCGGCGAAGCGTTGGTTGGCGGCTCCCATGACCTTTCCCATATCGCGCATGCTAGTAGCCCCGACTTCGGCGATGATTGCACTAAGCTGCTGGGTGAGTTCCTCGTCGCTGAGTGGCGCGGGTAGGTAGCGCTTGATAACTTCTATTTCTTCGCGTTCTTTTACGGCCAAGTCTTCGCGGCCCTGCTTGGTGTAAATATCCAGCGATTCCTGGCGCTGCTTGACCAACTTTTGGAGAATTTGGATTTCCTTGGTTTCGTCAATGGCCGCACCGCTACCGTCCGTTTTGGCTAACAAAAGGGCAGCTTTGATGGCTCGAATACCGCGTAGGCTGGCTTGATCTTTGGCCTTCATAGCCGTCTTTAAATCGGGGACGATTTTTTGCTCTAAACTCATGTCGTTTTGCTTAAATGTCTTGTTACGCTGTGTTAACCGGTGCTTATCGCAAAAAGTTTCACATTAGGAGAAAGAGACGGCCCGGACAAGCGATGAACTGTGTCAAATTGCAAGCAAAAGAGTGATTATTTTGCTAAATATTTTTTGAAATGCTCATTGTCAAAAGGTACTCCGGAGAGGACTACGCCATGAGCTTGCTTAACGAGTTTGTTCATAACGGCGACCATCGCCTGTTTATGAC
>JBCDIR010000741.1:0-2297 GCA_038748735.1 Bacteroidota bacterium
TCTGCAGCCGCCGGGTCATCAACGACCGTGGCGTAGGTCCAAAACGGGTCCGTCGGGAGATCTTTGACGTAGACTTTAAGTTCTTTTTGCGGGAGCGGTAGGAGCTTATTATCATTTTTCAACAGCGTGAGGGAACGCCGCTGCGACGCCAGTCCTCGCTGCTGAATATCGTAGTGACCAACCATCCACAAATCGCCCATTTTGACAAAAGGGTTTTCAAAAAGTCCCAAGCGAAATTTATCCCGCAGGATACGCCGCACCGACTCATCCAGGCGCTCCTCGGATAGCTGGCCTTCCGCTACTAGCGCTACCAAATCCTCCGGTCGGGACTCACCGCCGTACATATCGCAACCCGCCTCCAATATTTTGAGCATCCGCTCGCGTTCCGTCAAGTCTTCTACGCCGAACGCGGCGGGGGGCTTGATGTCATTCTCAGAAACGAGTCCCCAGTCCGTGCAGACTACGCCATCGAACTGGTATTTTTCTCGCAGCAAACCCGTGATGATGTCTTTGTTATACCCAAAACCAACTTCCTCGGTCGTTTGCCCCACGGGTACACCGTAATACGGCATCACTTGCGCAGCTTTTGCTGGGAAAGCGCCTTGTTCAAACGGAATGAGGTGATAGTCAAATTGCCCAGCGGGATAGACTTGGTCCTTGCCGTAATGGAAGTGGGGGTCTTCCCCATCCTTTTGCGGACCACCGCCCGAAAAGTGTTTGACCATACAGGCGACGCTCTGGTCGTTGAGGCTGTCGCCCTGGAAGCCCTGGATGTAGGCTTTGGTCAGGCGTGCGCTCAGTGCGGCGTCCTCACCAAAGGTACCGATGGTGCGTCCCCAACGAGGTTCGGTACTGAGGTCGGCCATGGGGGAGAGGGCTAGGCGGATGCCCGTTTTGCGGTATTCGGTATTGGCAATTTCGCCAAATTCGCGCATCAGCAACGTATCGCCGATGGCGGCAAAACCCAGGGGCGAGGTCCAACGCGAATAGAAGGGCGTGTAGACACTCGGACCTTTCACGTCCGTCACCGAATGACGCGGATCACTGGCCACGGTGACTGGGATGCCGAGGCGCGTCCGTTCGGCCATAATCTGAATTTCGTTATTCCACGTGGCGAGGGCTTCGGCGGAGGGCGATTGCAAAATATTGAAGTGATTCATTCGCTTTTTCGCCAACAAAGTCGAGTTAGTTTCCAAGAAAAAGCTAAAGGGTTCCGATAGAACGGGCATGTCCAGTGGGGTACCATCATTGTTCATAAGGGCCATCGTGATGAACATCATGCCCGCCTTTTCCGCTACGGTCATCTGCCCCAGCAAGTCCTCCACCCGATCTTCGAGGGCCGCCGTACGATCTTCGTAAACGTCGAGCTGACCATTCTTATTGAGATCGCGATAACTTTGTCCATTGTGGGTGAGAATCAGTGCGCGTTCGCCCAGCAAGCTATGATTTTGGTAGATGTTCCATTTCCAGTAGCCAAAAAATCCGATGACCAGCAGTAATACAGTCGCAACAAGTACTTTTAGTCCGCCAAACAGTAACTTCTTCATACGGGCTAAGCTACGAATATCCTGGAGATTGTGTTACCTTGCCACCTGAGATTTGAAATGCTCAAAACAGGAAAGACCAAAATAAAAGACTATGAAATCAATAGTTAATCTCGCCATTGTTGTGGGTTTGTTACTGTTGCTATTTATCGGCGGCTGTAACAGTTACAATGGCTTTGTAGATGCGGATGAGAATGTAGACCAGGCTTGGAGCGACGTCCAAGCACAGTACCAACGCCGGGCGGACCTCATCCCGAGTTTGGCCAAAACCGTGAAAGCAGCCGCCGAAAATGAGAAGGAAATCTTGACGGGCGTAATCGACGCCAGAACGGGTGCGTCCAATTTTAAAGAATTGATTAACAAAGCTAAATCCCCACAAGAATTGCAGGGCGTTGGAGAAAAAATCAACTCGCAGATCAACGTTATCTTTGAACGTTATCCCGAGATTCGTTCCACTAATAACTATACCACGCTCCAAGATCAGCTAGAAGGTACCGAGAACAGAATTACGGTACACCGTCAGAAATATAACGCCGCCGCTACGAAGTACAACAAAAAAGTGCGCCGTTTTCCCGGCACCGTTTTCGCCTCTATCTTCGGTTTTCAGGAAAGGGACCAATTCGAGGCTCAAGCGGGAAGTGAAACAATGCCCGACTTGAATGAGCTGAATTAGCCAAGGTCACTGCTCAATAGCACCGGTGCAGCCTACGGACGAGGCCCCTCCACCACGGGTTCTGCTGGGGGAGTTTCTAA
>JBCDIR010000742.1:0-2297 GCA_038748735.1 Bacteroidota bacterium
AAATCACCCCTAAAAAAGGAAACGGTACCTTTTCTCCACCAAGTGGTAGAAGTCGATGAGGCAGCGCACAATACGCATATTACTGATTTTTAATGTAAATATAATGCTCGTGCTGAAGTAATGGGTACTACGGCAACTTTTTGTACAAATTTGTTTACTATAATAGTATTCACCCGTTTCCGATCCACGGCGGCCATAGCCTCATTGATTTGCTACGAATTTCTACGTAAGAGAAAAGATAGCCCAGCTTGCCAACCGTGTTCCGACTGAGTACGTTACAAGGGCAGTCAACCCATCATCCTATACTGTAACTATGAATATTCTTGTTCTCAACGCTGGTTCCTCTTCTTTCAAGGCTGCGGTCATCAACGTGGCCAACGGGCAGCGGCACCTGGAAATGAACGCTGATCGTTTACTAGACGCACCGCTGGTCCAATTCAGTGACGGTAGTCACATTGAATTGCAAAAGACGGGTCACGAAAACGCCTTCAAAACCAGCTTACTGGCGCTAAAAGATAAACTGGGGGATATACCACTAGCAGCCGTAGGTCACCGCGTCGTACACGGTGGTGAGCAATTTGATCGCCCCACCCGTATTGATGATACGGTGGTCACCCAGATCGCCGATTTAAAGACCCTGGCTCCCTTGCACAACCCCATTAATCTGCAAGGTATACAAGTTGCCAGAGCACTCTTCCCCGACGTAGATCACTACGCCGTCTTCGATACGGCTTTCCACCAGAGTATGCCCAACCGCGCCAAGACTTACGCCTTACCGAAGTCGTTGCGGGAGGAATACGGTATCCGTCGCTACGGTTTTCACGGAATGAGCCACCAGTACGTCAGTCGGGTGGCTGCCGAATATTTGCGGGACGATATTCGCAACCTACGCCTCATCACTTGTCACCTGGGCAATGGTTGTAGTGTAGCGGCCATCGAATACGGGCGTTCGGTAGAAACCAGCATGGGCATGACACCACTGGAGGGCCTCGTAATGGGTACGCGTAGTGGCGACATTGATCCCGGCATACCAGCCTACCTCCAAGAACAAAAAGGGATGACCTTAGCGGAAATAGATCGACTCCTCAACCGCGAAAGTGGACTCACCGGGCTATCGGGCGTCGGTAACGACATGCGCAGCATTCTGGAAGAAGCCGCTGCGGGTAATCCCGACTGTCAGTTGGCCCTGCAAGTGTTCAGTCACCGCCTCCGCAAGTACATCGGAGCGTACGCCGCCATCATGGGGGGCGTGGATGCCATCGTCTTCACGGGTGGCATCGGGGAAAATAGCTCGGTCATCCGCCACCGAGCGGCCCAGCGGCTGGATTTTCTGGGAGCCATCATTAACGAAGATACCAATACCGTTCTGCAACTTACGGAGGATCAGCCGGTGGGCGAATTCAGTATGCGGCACAGCCGGGTGCGACTGTTGGCCATCCGAACAGACGAACAGCTCTGCATCGCGCGCGATTGCGCTAAGCTGGTCGCCAAAGCGGACGAAGTAAACACCCTACCCATCATACCCGTGGCCGTCAGTGCCCGCCACGCCCATCTCACACGCGAAACCCTGGACCAACTTTACGGCAAGGGACACGAACTCACGGTGCGTAAATGGCTGAGCCAACCCGGGCAGTTTGCGGCGGAAGAAACCATTACGGTCGTTGGGCCACGTAATCAAATTGAACGGGTCCGCATCCTGGGACCATTACGGAGCAAAGACCAGATTGAGATCAGTCGGACGGACGAATTTTTCCTCGGTATCGACGCGCCGGTGCGGGAATCGGGCAAGGTGGAGAATACTCCCGGTTGCAAACTCATCGGTCCCAAGGGTTCGGTTGATTTAGAAGATGGGGTCATCTGCGCCTGGCGACACATTCATATGACGCCGGAAGACGCGGTTCGTTTCGGGGTAGCAGATCGGGACATAGTAGAAGTAGCCGTCGGCGGACCGGAGCGCCAACTCGTTTTTGGTAATGTCCTGATCCGCGTTTCCGAAAAATACTTACTAGAAATGCACATTGACACCGACGAGGGCAACGCCGCCGAGATTCAGCGGGGGGATACGGGCGTGCTCAGTACTACCAATACCAGCGGGCAGTTGCGCAAGCGGAAGTTGAGTGCCACTACAAACTAAAAACTGTTTAACCTTGAAAAAGATAAAAATAAAAAAAGGACAAGTAATCCAAAGAGAAGGAGAATTAAACTCAAAGGTTTATCACGTCAAATCTGGGTTGCTTAGGAGTTATGCTATTGACAAGGATGGCAAAGAAAATATATTTATGTTCGCTCCTGAGGGT
>JBCDIR010000743.1:0-2285 GCA_038748735.1 Bacteroidota bacterium
ATTGTTTTAGATTTGATGAGTAAACTCGCCACTATGAACCCAACGTCTATTCTGCTCTTCGACGGCGTCTGCAACCTGTGCAGTCAGTCCGTACAATTCGTGATTCGGCGCGACCCTAGCGGGCAGTTTCAATTTGCTAGCTTACAGTCGGATGTAGGACAGCGGTTGTTGAGGCAATACGACTTGCCTAATGATCTTAACACCGTTGTGCTGATTGAAAACGGGAAGGCTTACACCCGCTCGGACGTACCGCTGCGCGTAGCTCCTCGGCTGAGTGGATTTTGGGCTTGGGTACGCATTGGCTACTTGCTACCCAAAGCTCTTCGTGATCGCATCTACGACTGGGTGGCGGCGAATCGTTACCGCTGGTTTGGCCAGCAGGATGCTTGTTGGCTACCAGATAAGAAATGGGCGGGACGGTTCTTGGAGCGTGCTTAGAACGCACCATAATCTGCCGAATAGTTATTCTGTTTCTTCAAACAAATTGAGCTGACCGCCGCGTTGGGGAGGCTGCTCGAACCCATCTACGGTACGTCCACCGTATTTCCACGAATCCCGTTTCTCTTGCGCGATGTATGCTGAGAATTCCTGATTAGGGGTGAAATTTCCCTCCGCTCGTTGCGCTAGTTTAGTGAGTTGCTTAATGGCTTGTTGCTTGTCGGTATGTTGCAGCTTAGCGCGATCCACGGCAGTACGTAGGGTCGTAATCGTTTCGTCGTAGACCTGGGTAGGAACGGGAAAGGGAGTGCCACCTTTTCCGCCGTGGGCCAGGGAATAGCGCGCCGGATCGGAAAAGCGGGAAGGGGTCCCGTGTATAACTTCGCTAACCAAAGTCAGGGACTGCAAAGTGCGGGGGCCGAGTCCTTTGAGTAACAATAGCTCCTCGAAATGCTGCGTTTCCTGCTCTTGGGCTAACCAAAGGATGCTGCCGAGTCGTTTGAGGTTGACGTCCTTAGCGGAAATACCTTTGTTTTTAGGAACGATGAGATGGCGGATTTCCTTCAGCATTTTTTCGGGTGCTTCCTGTACAATGTCCAAAATACCCGCCTGGGTAGGCTGGGCCGCAGCCGCTACGAGGTTGAGCAATTCTCCTTGCGATTCGCCGCAAACGGCGGCGTGGGGTTCGTTGACGAAGGATTCTACGTTGGCCGAATGCCAGTGGTAACGGCGAGCACTGCGGTCCTGTGTTTTCATCCCTTGCTGGATGACCGTCCAATCCCCCTCTCGGCTGATGAGGAAACTGTGTAGATAGAGTTGGTGACCATCCTGAACGGCAGTATTGTCTACTTTAGCAACGAGCTTGCTGGTCCGTGCTAGCGCATCCCCATCTAGTCCCGTGAGTTCGCCTACGCGCAGGAGTTCACGCGGTGTACGCATGGATTGTTTTCCCTTACCGCCACAAACGAATAAGCCCAGTTCTTTTGCCTGAGGGTTAATCGTATCTCGCAACGCCCGCATCACAACGGTCGTCACTCCTGACGAGTTCCAGTCCATACCGATAACGGCTCCGAAGCTTTGAAACCAAAAAGGATCCGCTAGCCGCGACAGCAGCGCTTGGTGACCGTATTCCTCTAAAATCGCTTCCACTACGGCCAAGCTCAACCGCTTCATGCGGGCAAAAAGCCAGGGCGGTACGTGTCCACCCATGAGTGCCAAATCTGCGGAGCCGGAGGAATGCATTATTCTTTCTTAATTGAGTAGACAACGTTTATCCTAGCATTTGGTTGGGAAACTGACAGTTAGCCATCAAGCCGGATACTCCACAAAATTCCGCGGTGTTTCCCACAGGCGAACGCTCAAATCGTAGCGATCATCGAGACGGCGACGGAGATGTTGCCAAATGACGATACAGATATTTTCAGCGGTGGGATTGAGGTTTCTGAAGTCCTCCGTATCCAGGTTGAGGTTTTTGTGGTCAAAACGATTTTCGACTTCCTCCTTGATAATGTCTTTCAAAACTTTAAGGTCGATTAAGTAACCCGTTTCGGGGTCAATTTCGCCAACCACTTTTACTTCTAAATCGTAATTATGACCGTGGTAATGGGCGTTGTTACACAAGCCGAAAACTTTCGCATTGCGCTCGTCCGACCAAGCCGGATTATGGAGGCGGTGAGCAGCATTGAAGTGGGCGCGCCGAAAAGCAGCAATTCGCATTTTGATTGTTTTATTGGCCAACACTGGGGCTAGCTATATAAACACGATCCGGTCAGCAGCGTTCAATTCAGCACCCGCCCGACAAGTCCGAAATTAGGACCTGACAGTAGCGTGATAAACTGTACTTTCGC
>JBCDIR010000744.1:0-2281 GCA_038748735.1 Bacteroidota bacterium
CAATGCCTTGGATGGCTCGCAAAATCCAGCCTTATTGTGTGAATCCGTAGTAAACACGGACGAAGTAGCGGGCAAAATTGCGCTCGTCAACCGAGGGACTTGTTTCTTTGAGGAAAAAACGCACAATGCCGAAGCCGCTGGTGCCATTGCCGTCATCATTTGTAATTACGACGATAATGCCATCGGTATGCTTGGCACGGCGGAAGAGGATCCAACCATTCCAGCCATTAGTCTCAGCTCTTCGGATTGCGCACGCCTTCGGATGGCACTCGCTAATGGCGAAACGGTCACTGCGTCCATTGGGATACCCGAAGACAGCGGTCCGCTAACGGTCAGTTCCGGTTTTGACAACGGTATCATCGCGCACGAATACGGTCACGGCATCAGTAACCGCTTAACGGGTGGCCCTACGGCCGATGGCTGTTTGTTCAATGACGAGCAGATGGGCGAAGGCTGGAGTGATTTATTTACAATTATGCTGACCCACCGCCCAGACGATAGCGCAGAGACCCCTCGGGGTATTGGTACTTATGCGGACCGCCAAGCAGCGGACGGTCGCGGTATTCGCCGTCGTCCCTATACGTCGGATTTGGACGTGAATGACCACGATTTGGATGACATCATCGGTACTACTGCACCCCACCCGCTGGGCGAAGTCTGGGCCACGGCCGTCTGGGATTTATACTGGCGCATGATTGACCTTTATGGTTACGATCCGGACCTAATTAACGGTACGGGTGGTAATAACAAGACGATACAGCTAATGATGGACGGGATGAAATTCCAGTCGTGTAATCCTGGTTTCGAAGATGCCCGCGATGCCCTCTTTACGGCGGACGCCATCAACTACGACGGCATTCACGAGTGCTTAATTTGGGAAGTGTTTGCCCGGCGCGGCATCGGTTACTCCATGGACCAAGGAAGCCGTTTTGATCGCAACGATAATGTCAAAGCCTTCGACGTACTTCCTACCTGTTTACAAGAACTCAAAATTGCGAAAACGGCCAGTAGTGATCTCGTAGAAGCGGGGGCAACGGTTGAATATACGCTGGTCGTTACCAACCACAAAGAAGAAGCCGTGACGGGCGTAATCGTAGAAGATGAACTCCCCGATGGTCTGAGTTACAACGCGGGTTCCGTTACGGGCGCTACGGTGGAGGACCTCGGCGACCGCCTCCGTTTCGATCTGGGTACCCTAGCAGCAGGTGATGACTTGACCATTACTTATACCGTGACAACGGATGTGAACCGTCCGTCCGTCACGCAGTTTTTTGATGGTCTAGAAAATGGTGATCAAAATTGGGACTTTGAAGCCCCTAGTGGCTTCGAGATATGGGGTCAAACGACCAATAATGTCTTTGCGGGCGATCGTGCCTGGTTTGTGCGTAACACTGGGGAGACCAACGATCAGCGCCTCATCATGCGCGAACCCATCACGGTAACGGGGAACAACCCGACCCTGCGTTTCTACCACGATTATGACACCCAACCCGCCGCCGACGGTGGTTACGTACAAATCTCGCGCGATGGCGGTACCGTCTGGGAAGATGTACCGGAGGCGTTTATTCGCAATGGTTACCGTGGCGAACTACTAGCTCCTACGCTTTTCCAACCCGGAATCCAGGTGTTTTGGGGCAATAGTAATACCTACGTGGGATCTTACATCGACTTGACGGCTTACCAGGGCGAAACGATCGTGGTTCGGTTCCGCTGGGCGTCGGACGACGAAACTCCTGGCATCGGTTGGTACGTCGATAACTTTGAGATTATGGATAAGGTAGCCTACGAGGGTGAAGCCTGTGTGATGTCTAACGAAGGCGATATGGCCTGCGACCGCGTCGCACAGGGCGGAGTCATCATCGAGTCCAACATTAGCGTAAATACGGAAGAGGTCGTCCGTGACCCCGAAGTACTCCAAGTATACCCTAACCCCGCCGGTGACCGTTTAAATATCGCGCTGACGAGTGGTATCAATGGTCAGTTGAGCGTAGAGCTAGTTAGCGTCAATGGCCAAGTCGTGCGCCAGTGGACGGAAGCGCAGTTACCCGGCCAGCTACTACCGTTGGACGTGAGCGACGTCCCCGCGGGCTTCTACGTGGTGAAGGTGAATACGGAACGAGGCATCTTCAGTGAGAAGGTGACGATTTCGCGCTAGTGGTATCTTATGAGCTTCATTTTTGACAAAAGTCAAAAATGAAGCTCACTTATCTCCTACGCATACTTTAAATCAGGACGAAAGCGAACCTCTACTCATGAAATACCGCCGCCTTACCCGCGAGGA
>JBCDIR010000745.1:0-2278 GCA_038748735.1 Bacteroidota bacterium
CCGAGGTGCCGAGTAAATCGGACATAGCTTGGTAGGATTGTTCTTCAAAATAGCGCAAGCAAAAAACGGTTTTCTGCTTGGCGGGTAATTGTTCAATAGCCTGTTGCAAACGAGCGCTGACGCAACTAGAGCGCCGCAAAAGGCGACGGAATCTAGTCGAAGTGAACTCTGAACTGCTGGTGCAAAAACGCAATTTGAGTCAGCACGCCGATTTAGACGCTGATTACGTTCGCGCTCGTTTGCAACAGGCTATTGAACAATTACCCGCCAAGCAGAAAACCGTTTTTTGCTTGCGCTATTTTGAAGAACAATCCTACCAAGCTATGTCCGATTTACTCGGCACCTCGGTAGGAGCTTTAAAAGCGAGTTACCACCACGCCGTGCGCAAGGTGGAAGCCGCCTTAAGACTATGAAAGACCGTAACACCAAAGACGAACTACACGAAAAAGGTGCCGACCAACTGGCGCAGTGGCAAGCTCAGGCGCAACCCTGGTCCTTACCCGAGGGGTACTTGGACGACTTGGCGGATCGTGCCCTGGAGCAAGCCAAAGCACCGATACCATTAGGTGTCAAACGAGCGCCACGCCGTCGCCACTGGTGGGCCGCAGCGGCTAGTGTCACTATGCTCCTGCTGGCGGGTGGTTGGTGGCTTACCCTAACTACGGACAACGCGGACGAATCGGCAACGCTAGCCTGGGAGGACGTAGACACCCAAGTTTTGCAAGGTTTCGTGGACGACAACCTAGAAGAATTCGATTGGCAACTACTCGCCGAAGTAGTGGAAGACGACAACTGGCTACCGACCGAAGCGGAGGCAGCGGCCATCGAAAATTATCTTGAAACGGAGGACACTTGGCTAGAAGAAGACTTCTTCAGCGACGAGGAACTGTGAACTTGTTTAAAAACATCTCACAATGCACAAAATCGCAGACATTATTAAACAAGTTCTGTTTTAACTCTCAATGATATGTACAAATACATGCTGTTATTCGGATTATTGGTCTGGTCCAGCGGGGTAACCGCCCAAGACCTGGAAGAACTGCCCGAAAACGACCAGATCAAGGCGCGACGCGTAGCTTATATCACGCAGCGATTGAGCCTCACTAGCGAAGAATCCGCTAGCTTTTGGGGGCTGTATAACGAATACGAAGCGGAGCGCCGTAAAATACGTCAAGCGCAACGCCTCAACCGCAGCCAAGCTGCTACCGACGCCGAAGCAGAAGCCCAAATCAATGCTCAGTTTGAGTCCGAAGCGGCCCTGCTGGCCCTCAAACGCGATTTTTACGAGCGGGCCAAAAACAGCGTCCCGCCCCGTAAACTCGTGCTGCTGCCCCGGGCCGAACGCGAGTTCAAACGCGACCTGCTACGGCAGTTGCGCAACCGCCGCCGCGCGGGTCCCCGCGGACGGGGCTAAGGTCGAGCTACGTGATTAAACTTGTTCTATTTTTCGTAACTTGCAACAAATATCCCCCATTTTTACGTATACCGGGTAAATCCTTCGCAGAACCGAGTAAGATACATCCACCCCAAGGAACTCTGGATAAATGGGCCAAGCAAGAAGCAGAAGCAAAGAAGAATTGTATCGCCTAGAGGCGGTATTGGTCAGTTGTACCAATTTGGAGGAGGTCCGGTTGCACCCCGCAGCCGTCTACCAGGAATTGTTAGATTATTTGCTGGACGAGGAACGGATGAAGGAGGCCGCTCAGGTCGTGGAGGTAGCCCTCAGTCAGTATCCCTACGCCAGTGATTTTTACTACGTCAAAGTCCAGTTACTCATCCAACAGGACAACTTACGCCTCGCGCGGAGAACAGTCGACCGGGCGCTGGCTATTCACCCCGGTGATATTACTTTACAATTACTGCGTTCGGAAATTTTCATTCGTTTGGGACAAACGTCACGCGGACTGGCGATGTTGGCTCCGCTAAAATTCCAGGTGGACCAACCAACGCTTAGCCAACTTCTTTTGGTCGAATCACTGGCCTACGAACGTTTGCACGACCTGGACCATATGTTCTACGCCCTCAAAGCGGCGCTGGAAGCTGACCCGGAAAATGAGCAAGCGCTGGAACGTATCCACTTTTGCCTACGTCTGGATAAAAGGCACGAGGAAAGTCTGCAAATTTTTGAGTCCATCTTGGAACAAAACCCGTACGCAGCCAAAGCGTGGTTCTACCTGGGGCAATCTTGTGCCTACCTAGGAAATAACGAACGGGCGGTCCAGGCTTTTGAGTATGCCTTTCTAAGCGATGCCGACTACGAAGACGCGTACGAAAATTA
>JBCDIR010000746.1:0-2277 GCA_038748735.1 Bacteroidota bacterium
CGCATATTAATACTATCATTTTTTATTCCCGCACCAATAGTTCTTCTCCCGCTGCTAGTGCCGCTGCGATGGCCTTACTTCCTTTCTTTACGTCGCATTTACTAAACCGTTCTCCTTCTACTTGTAGTATTTCGAGGGTACCAATGGCTTGGTCGGGAGTGTCCTTTGGGAAAACGTAGAGCGCCTGGCCAAAATAAAAGCCCTGGGCAGCCCCACCCGCTACGAGTAGCGTGCGTGCTCGCTTTTCATTACCTTCCAGTTGTTTGACAACGGGTACCGTGATACTAAAATACTGCGCCAAGAGGCGACGTAAGCCGATGAGAATAATCCCCTTTTGGCGGCGAATCGTTTTGAAGATTCCGGTTTCTAAGCGCAGTTGCTGCCGAGCGATCACTGCTGAATTTCCTTCTTGGTGCAGTTCAAAGGTAATAATGCCCGTTTTGCGGCGGTAGCTAGTGGTGAGTGCCAATGTTTGCGGTACGGAAAGTTCGTCGGTCCCCGCCACTTCCGTCACTTCTCCTTCCAGGAAATCCTCTTGCTTTTGCAGGTCAATCTCTTGCTGGGCCGCGTTTGGTTCGTTGGTCGCTTCGCGCAAAACAACGCGTTGGTCCGTACGCAATTCTTTGGTGATAATCTCGGCTAAGTCTTCATAATACATGTCAATTATTGCATCACAACTAATCCGCTCTAAAGTGATCGGAACGGGGGATTGGGCGCTTGTAATAGTAGTCATTAGTAGCACGAGGGGTACGATCAGTAAGCCAGCAAAGAAGCGGGAAGACATATACTCAGTTTTGAAATTTTACAAAGATAGATAGTTTATTCAAGCTACGCTCTTTGCTAGCAAGGATTTGCCACTTGCCTTGCCGACGAAGTCAGGCAGGTCTGAGTTGTAAGAAGGTCCACAATTTTCCCGACTTGTACGATTAAACCTACAACTCATACTTCGCCATCCTTCTATATAGCGCCGCCCGCGTCAAACCGAGTTCTTCCGCCGCTTTGCTAATGTTACCAGCATTGCGCGTCAGCGACTTTTGCACGGCCCAGCGTTCTAGTTCCTCTAGGTTGACGGTATGGGGTTCGCCACCAGCGGCCTTGTTACTTTTGGGCGCTTGCAGGATAAAATCATCGGCGGTCAACTGCTGTCCATCGGCTAGGATGATGGCGCGTTCCACGGCGTGGCGCAGCTCGCGGATGTTGCCCGGCCAGTTGTAGGCTTTGAGCAAAGGCAGGGCAGCGGGCGCTAGTTTCAGGCCGTCCTTTTGGTACTTTTTAGCGTATTGCTGCAAAAAATGGTCGACGAGAAGTGGAATATCATCCGGTCGGTCCCGTAGGGCCGGGAGCTGGATTTCTACGGTGTTAATCCGGTAGAGCAGGTCTTGCCGAAAGCTATTGTCGTGGACCATATCATAGAGTGGCATATTGGTCGCGCTCACTAGTCGGATATCGACTTCGATGGGTTCGTTGGCTCCTACACGGGTGATTTGGCGGGTTTGCAAAGCACTCAGTAACTTCGCTTGTAGCGGTAAGGACAGGTTGCCGATTTCATCCAGAAACAGGCTGCCGCCGCTGGCTACCTCGAAACGACCAGCGCGGTCGGCTTTGGCATCGGTGAAGGCTCCTTTTTTGTGGCCGAACAGCTCACTCTCGAACAAACTTTCCGGTACTGCTCCCAGATCAACCGTGATGAATACTTCCGCTTGGCGCGGACTTTGGCGGTGGATCGCTCGGGCGATCAGTTCCTTACCTGTACCATTCTCCCCCAGGATGAGCACATTCGCATCCGTCTTGGCGACCTTTTCAATCATCCGAAAGACCTGCTGCATGGCCTTGGATTCGCCAATGATTTCGCCGAAGGGCTGCTCTAAGTCGTTGACCAATAACTCCTGCTTATCGGTCAGTTGTTTGACTTTACGCCGCGACTTACTCAATTCTAGCGCACTGCGTACAGTGGTGAGCAGGCGCGCGTTGCGCCAGGGTTTCTCCAAAAAGTCGATGGCCCCCACCTTGACGGCTTCCACGGCATTGGTTACGTCGGCGTAGGCCGTGATCATGATAACGCTCGCACCGGGGTCCAGTTCCATGATCTTGCTCAACCAGCGCATCCCCTCCCGACCGGAAGTGTCGCCCGTTTTGAAGTTCATGTCCAATAAAATAAGGTCAAACGGTTTGCCCCGCAGTAGCCGCGGCAACTGGTACGGATTCCCTTCGGTAACTACTTCCGTGAAGTGTTGCGACAAGAACAGTCGCAGACTCAAACGTATATCTTCCTCATCA
>JBCDIR010000747.1:0-2276 GCA_038748735.1 Bacteroidota bacterium
GATACCGAGCGGCAGCAAGTTAGGCGTTTCAGAAAAATCTCCGTCCAGAAGGTCTTTGGCCATTTTGCCCAAAATGAGGGGTACTACCATCAAAAAGGAGAAACGCGCCGCTTTTTCGCGGTCAATCCCCAACAGTACGGAACTGCTGATGGTAGCGCCCGAACGGGAGATACCCGGCAAAATAGCAATGGCCTGCGCTATACCAACGAGTAGGGCATCTTTCCATCCTACAGCCTTATCCGTAGTTGTAGCGCGGTCGGCCAGGAACAACAGCAGCCCCGTCACGACGAGCATGATGGCCACCAGTGGAATCTGTTGCGCAAAGAGTTGCTCAATGGCGTCCTCAAAGCATAAACCTACGCCAGCTGCTGGAACCATAGACAGGATAATTTTGAGGCTAAACTGCGTGGCTTCGTTATGCTCAAAAGCGAAAAGTTCCCGGAGAATGTCGAGTATATCCTTGCGGAAAATGACGATAGTGCTGAGGGCCGTAGCCGCGTGTAACACAATGGTCATCAGGAGGCTCTCCTCCGCTTGACTGTCGTCACCGAGGAAAAATTTGGCCAATTCTAAATGTCCGCTGCTGCTAACGGGGAGAAATTCCGTTAACCCCTGAATAACGCCTAGGAGGGCTGCTTCGAGTGCTTCCAAGAGTACTGCTACTGTTTAAGAAAAACTACTTGAAGATCGCGTAGACCTCCACGGCGAGTCCCGCTAGGATAACGATGGGGGCCAGCACCGTTCGGCGTGTGCTGTAAATAATATCATCGTCCCAGGTGTTGGGGTCGGGCATTGCACCGCCACTCATGAGGGCCATCCCCAACAAAACGAGCGCAAAACCGATGCCCATCCAGAGGTAATTGTCCTTACTGAAGGTCATCGCACGTTGGGTGACCGCCGCCGCTTTGGTGCGGGGGGTAGCAGCCGTCCGTTTAGCCGTTTTTTTGGCCGTACCGACTACTACTTTTTTCTTTTTTGGCTTCTTACTCATGTGTAAATGGTCCTATTTTGGAATGCAAAGATAGTCTTATTGCTGATACAACTCATCTTCCCGTAAGTTCAAATATTTTCGTACCACAAAATAAGTGCTCACCCAATTGATGAGCATCCCCAAAACGATCAGCAAGACGAAGAGTACGCCCAACGCTAACGGATGTTGTAACTGCCTGATTTCGGGCAACTGCTCCGCCATCCACCACTGCAAACCAATCAGCAAACCAACGGCGAGCAGGGCGCTTATCAAACCATTCCAAAGTGCCTTGCGCAGGTAGGGCCGCGAGATAAACTCCCAGGTGGCTCCCACCAATTCTTGGGTCTTGATGAGGAAGCGATTCGCGTACAAATCCAGCCGGATTGTGTTGTGAATCACCGTCAGGGCCAGTAGCACAAACAATACGGCAACACCCAGCAAAATCCAACTGATGCGGGAGATATTGCTGGCCAATTGATCGACCAAACTTTCTTGGTAATACACGTCACTGACGCCCTCCTGCACTAAGAGTAGCTCGCGGATAGCCGCCAAACTATCGGCCGCCAAGTAACGCGCGGGCGTATTAAAGGTAAACACATCGTACAGGGGATTTGGTAAGTCCAAACTGAGCAAATCCTCCCCTAATTCGTCGCTCATCAGCGCCAGTGCGTCCTCGCGGGACGTAAAGCGAACCGAACCCGCACGCACGAATGGACTGCCGTCCAGTCGCTTCCCTAATGCCTCGCGTACGGGCCCAGCTGTATTAGCTTCTACCTCCACGATGATGTCCACTTGTTCTTTCAGGATGCGCGTCAATTGCTGACTTTGCAAAAGCAACATTCCAAAAAAACCCAGTAAAAACAGGACCGCCGCTACACTGATAATCGTGTAGGAATAGCGGGGACGCTGACGGGGCGGCGGGGTTGATTTATCCATATTTGCAATGATTGACGTGGGCTAACTCGGGGCAAGCGGAGAAAAAATTCGTTCCTCAACTGTTACTATCCTAGCCAAGTAGACTAAAGCGTATTGATGGCGATTTCCCAAGGTAACAACCGACCCTGCGGCAAGTCCATCGTCTGCGTACCAGCGTAAACGAGCGCGCAGTGTTCAGACGGTGTACTCGTCAGTGTAGTCCACTTTTTGAGACTTTTGGTCAGGCGAGAATTGAACGTTTGACTCGCCTTGATCTCAATGGCAAGGAGCTGTCATTGTTCTTCGATTAGTAAATCAATTTCGGTACCGTGCTGATCTTGCCAAAACCAAAAGCGAGGCTTTAAGCCCTGATTAGCCCGTTTTTTGTACA
>JBCDIR010000748.1:0-2273 GCA_038748735.1 Bacteroidota bacterium
CAAAGCCGAGGCTTGGCACCACTTGCCTTTCTGCACCAAAACCAGTATTTTTATAGCTGAAAACCAAGTAATTGATGACAGCCAAAGCGTTCCTAAAGACAAAAAAGGACTATACCGTAGAGGAGTACCTCGCCGTAGAGCAATACCACGGTGAACGCTACGAGTACTATAATGGTAAAATCTTTCCCATGCCCGGAGGTAGCATCGCGCACAATCGAATTTGTAGAAATATTCTATCCGCTTTAGACCATATCAGTTTAGAGACGGAATCATTTGAAGTTTTTGGCAGCGACCAAAAGGTTTATTTACCAAAGTTTGAATACTACCTCTATCCCGATGCTATCGTAGTGACGGAATCCGTGGAAACACTAGAAAATGACAGTCAAGCTATTGTTAACCCAATCTTGATTGTCGAAGTGGCTTCTCCTAGTACGGCCAAGTACGACCGAGAAGAAAAATTTAGTGATTACCAAACGCTGCCTAGTTTTCAGGAATACGTCATTGTAAAACAGGATATTCCAATTGTTTTTACTCAATTCCGCGAGGAACCCGACTTATGGCGTAGCAACATGATTGAGGGTATGGATAAATCCGTCTACCTGCGATCTATTGATGTACACTTGCCTATGGAGCGCATCTTTAGAAAAGTTGAGTTTCCAGCTAGAAAGTAACGTTACCGCTAGGTGTATTTAGTATTCTCATTTTATTTGTGTAATACCAATTGATGCTTACGGTAAGGTACAGGATAAGCCGTAATCCAGACCTCCGGGCGTAGGGGTTGCTGGTCCTCGTCGAAGCCGAGTACGAATACTTCTAGTGGCTGTTCTACCAATTCCGCCGTGAGGGGAAAATAGTAGGTATAATTCGCATCACTCTTAGTTACTCGGTATTCCCAAGTATTGCTGCGGTAGGATGGACTGCGATCCGGGCAACCTAGGTAGCGGTCACCTACTTTAACGGCGGCCACCGCTCCCTCCACACCGTGGCGGCCATTGATGGCGATGCAGAGATAACTATTAGCCGCTAGCTCGTTTAGTTCTATCTCGGTAGACCACGCCCGGCGCGCGCTGTACAGTTGCGTACTATCCCAGTGCCATTGCACGTACGGGCGCTGCAAATTGGAGGCGCGCCAAGCCGACTGGTTCAGTATTTGACCATCGCGGTAAGCCACCACTTCTTGAATACGTAGCATACTGTAAGGAAAACGCAAATAGCGAAACGCTGGCTGGTCCGTCAAGCGAATGACCATAGAGGTATCAGTAATGAAAAGTACGGATTCCCAATCCTTTAGATTAGCGGAAACCGTGAGATATTCGCCCTCTAGTCGCTTGTAGGGTTGCAAGGCAAAATCATCTGCTACGTGAATGATGATCGAGTCTACCGTTTGTTGTGTACCCATGTCTATTCGCAGGGCCGTGCGCAGCGGATCAAAGGCTTCCCAACGGGTAGAAACATCAAAGGAGGTGTGCAAATTTCCGTCGAATAGGTAGCGATCCCAGGGACCTCTTTGTACAAACTGATCTTGCTCAAAAAAAGTACGCCGACTAGCTGCTACTGCGGGAATGCTAGTGGGACTGGAGCGCTGCAAAGACCTCACTTCTAGTGCGTTATTGTCCGCTGCAAATTGTGTCGCTTCGTACAGCGCGTGTGCGTCTTCGGGGATTGCACAGGCGGTTAGCGTGGCCAGTTTACGATGAAATGGATGCTGTAAGGGTGTGCCCGAAAAAGTTAAATTGATACGGTCTCCTAGCAATAGTTTGGGCTGTATTTGTTCGTCAATTTTAGCTGCTGTATATCCTTCGGTAGCGCCCGCCAGGTGAATAGTTTTGGATGTACCGGGCATACCCAAAAGTTCTAAGTGTAGGGTGTCGTTTTGGTGGTTGTTCACTACGCGATAATCGCAGCCTACTACGACTACTTCGTCCGCTGGCTGCGTGCTGACTTTTATTAAGCTGGCGCGAAACGGTTGCACGGTAATACGCACGTTTTCGCCGTACGCATAGGTCCCGATAACTCGTTCCGTAGGGTGATATAGCTTTACGTGAACGATACGCTGAGTAGGGGCTAAGCCAATGCTCGTGTCAAGGGTGATGGTCTGGGTTTTGGGGAACCAAGTGAGGTTGCGCAAGGACAGCAGCCGGGTATTTTCGTCACCCCGACTTAGGGCGTGGGGACCGTATTGTCCGGTGGAAAGTACTTTGGCGTTGACCAGCATGTTTCGGTATTGGCGATGTAGATGGAAAATACGGGCGAGTTGCGGAAACTCATCGTCC
>JBCDIR010000749.1:0-2273 GCA_038748735.1 Bacteroidota bacterium
ATTTAATGCTTGGTTACTGTCGAAAAGTTTGGAAACTTTAGCCGTGCGGATGGACGCACATTGCCAACGAGCACTGGCGCTGGCCGAATGGCTCACGCAACAAACTGCGTTGCGAGCAGTTAATTATCCTTTCTTGCCCTCTCATCCACAGTTTGAACTGGCTCGGCAACAGATGAAAGCGGGCGGTGGTATCATCACTTGCGAATTTAGGGGCGGTGCGGCGGCGGCGATGTCCTTCGTCAATGCGCTACAGATTGCGACCCGCTCCTCCAACCTGGGTGACACCCGCACCATCGTCACGCATCCGGCTTCCACTACGCACTCCAAATTGAGCGAAACGGAGCGGCAAGCCGTGGGTATTCGTCCGGGCTTACTACGGATAAGCGTAGGACTAGAAGACTCGGCGGATATTCAGCAAGATTTTGCCCAGGCTTTCGAGCAAATGCAATAAGTTGGGTGTTCAAAACGTACTTTAGACGTAACATATTAACTATCCATGAGTCCTTTCCGCTTACTTTTTATTGCCTTTTTCCTCGCTAGTATTCCGCTCGCTGCGCAGCAAATTAGCGGCATTTTCCGGCCAACGGAAGCGAAAATGGAATACATAGAAAAGGTAGACTGGAATTCCTTCACGCAACAACACCGCGAATTTCAGCAAAAAGGTTATCGTTTGACTAGTGTCCAATCAACGGGTATTGGTAAGGACCGCCGCTACTGGGGCATCTTAACGGAAAGCACGCTGGCGGATACCCTCGCCCTCCTCAACAGCTGGCCAGAAATGGTAAAAGCGAAGCGAGCTATGGCCGCGCGCGGCTGGCTCCTCACCACCGTCCAAGCCTACGCACTGGGCGAGACCGACGCCCGTTACATCGCCGTTTGGCACCGCAATCCCGATGATCTCCCCCATAAAATCTGGAAGCTGGATACGCCCGAAAGTCTCGACAAAAAAACGGAGGAAATGGCGCAGCAACAGTTCTACATCCAGGGAATTGAGACCTTCACCACCCCTTCGGGAGTCGCTACCTACTTGGCCATTTATCATTACGATCCCCTACCCGTCCGCAATTATGTAGCTACGAGTACGAGTCAGGCCGACTTTAACACCAACTACAATCTGCGGATTCGCAGCAAGGTACGGGTAACGGACCTAGAATTTTTCCAAGCCAAAGAAGCGCGCTACTGGCTGGCCGTTTACCAACCCGGCACCTACGACGACCGCGTTATTCTCAACCTCCCCCAAGCCGACTTTTACGGCAAGTGGGACGAACTAGAGCAAGCCAATTTTCAGCTCATTAACTGGGAAATTAGGGATTAAGACCAAGCTGCCTTTTCGTGGGCGCATTTTAGCCAATCGTTGAGAATAGCTTGATCCGAAGGGAGCCATTTCCACACGGTAAGGAGGAGGAGCTGTCATAGGAAATCGTTTTAGTCAAGTTGGAATGCGAATTAAGGGCTAAACTAAACGATTGGTTTTCAGGATAGTTGGCAGGCATTTTGAAAACGCCTGTAAACTATAGCCATCGATATTCAGGCTAATACACGTCTTACGCTTAATTCGTATTCTCCATTAGACAAAGGTGCCCCTCCAGTACAACTGAAGGGGCACAACTAACACTATTGGATGGTATAGTACCTGTTAGGTAGTATTAATGCAGAATCACAATCTGCTCCGTCAACGGCACTTCACCGTCGCTATCCAAGCGCAGTAGGTAAGTTCCTGCGGGCAGCTTTTCGGTGTCAATGGTCAGTCCGTCGGGGGTCCAGTAGTCGACCTGTTGGCGGAAGACTTCTTGCCCCAGCGGGCTATAGATGCCCACCTGTACGGGCCGCTCCTGCCAACCACCGTAGGTGACCACGAGGCGATCCGTAGCCGGATTAGGGGCAGCTACTAGTACGCCGTCCGTGAGGCCCGATTGGAGACTGGAAGACGCATCATTGCGGTCTTTCTCGCAGATCAAGCTGATGGAGCATACCCGCTCACAACCCACTGCATCGGTGATCGTCACCGAGAAGTTCTGTGTGGTGTAGCCCACGGTGAAGAACACGCCGCTAGCCGTCGGGTCGGAGGTGATAAAGCCGTCACAGTCAGTCATGTCCCACTGGTAGGTCACCGGACCGAAGTCACTATCCGCTTCGATACCGATGAAGTTACCGCTCGTGTTACACTCCAAGTCTTCGGGTGTATCAAACTCGCAGGTGATCGTATTGTCGAAGATGTCGATGAATTGATCCACGCCACTGCTGTTGCCACAGTCGTCGGTGAACGTCCAGCG
>JBCDIR010000750.1:0-2263 GCA_038748735.1 Bacteroidota bacterium
ACTTTGGTGTTGTCTAAAATATACTTTAATGAAAAATATTATTCTAAAAATAACCTGCTTTTTAGCCGTTTGTCTGTTAGGGCTAACGCCGCTAACGTTGCAGGCTTCTAGTCACCGCGAGGCACCGCTCATTGCGGACGACCCTCTGGCGGACAATGTCGATTTATACGCTTTCCGTAGTCCGGATAATCCGGATATGGTGACGCTCATCGCTACCTACGTACCCCTACAATTACCACACGGTGGACCCAACTATTACAACTTCGGTGAGAATATCCGCTACGAAGTTCACGTCGATAATGATGCGGCTACGCCCGGTGATGAGATCATCTACCGCTTTACGTTTCAGTTAGAACACGAAGACCCTTCTACCTTCTTCTACATCCGCTTGGATCAGCAAAACTCCAAAATGACCTACACGCTTGAGCGTAGTATTGACGGAGGAGCGTCATTCCAAGAAATTATCACGAACGGTTACGTACCACCAAATAACATCGGCACCCGTTCGATTTCGGGTCCAGTCGGACTGGGTACTCCTTACGAAGGTTTGTTCAATACGGGTATTACCAACGCCGCTACGGGCGAGCGTGTATTTGCCGGCCCTACGGACGATCCTTTCTTCGTGGACCTCGGAGGAATTTTTGACTTGGGTAACGCGCCCCGTCAAGTAGGTACACCCGTTGATGCACTGGCGTGTATGAACGTGAGCGCTTTAGCCATTCAGGTGCCGATTACGACTTTACTGAAAGCCGGAGCACCCGCTACACCCACTAATATTTTGGACAGTGACTACGTCATCGGCGTCTGGGCTTCGGCTAGCCGGCCAGCCGTGCGGACGTTGAGCACGGACGCTGACCCCGCGTACGAAGGCGATTGGATTCAGGTGTCCCGCTTGGGAATGCCCTTGACCAACGAAGCCGTTATTCCAATTGGCATGAAGGACTTCTGGAACAACTTATCCCCTTACGATGAAATCACGGAAACGACCCTGGATGAGTTTTTCTACAATCCAGAACTGGCCCTCTACATGGACGACGATCAGTTTGGTGCGGCCGTGCCTGCTTTTGCGCCGCTGCGGGTGCAAACCAATTCATTGGGCGCATTTGACTTTAGCAATGGTGCCGATGGGCTCTTCAGCTTGAAAGGTTCTCCTGCCGTAGCGGGGACGGCGCTGGATGATGCCGTTTTTGGTAATCTACTCCTTCCGGCAGCGGGCAAACCGCGTTCGGTAGATTTATGGCCCGCGTTTCATACGGGCGTACCCAACGTCATTCCTTACCAACTGGCGACGGGTAAAGACGGTAATCCACTGGCGGCGGGTAAGCCGTTTGTCAACAATTTTCTACCTAACGGTGGAGATATGTTGCGCCTCAACATGGCCGTACCACCCACCCCGCGTGACGACGAGAACTTCAGCTCGCTCGGTCTGATTCAGGCCGCCGTGCTGGGCCTCACCGCAGCACCCTTTAACGAAAGTGCGGACCTGGAATTCATTCCCAATATGGACGGTTTTCCCAACGGTCGTCGCTTAGAAGACGACGTAACGCGGATTGAACTGCAAGCCGTAGCGGGAGCCGTACTGGCTGCCGTTGGCCTCTGGTATGATGATTACGATCCCGAGACTTCCCCTTCTCCCGTAACGACGGATTTACTAGACGTCATTACCTATACCACTGGGGTGGAAAGCAACGATCGTCCATTTACGAGTAGCTTCCCTTACTTGGCGCAACCGGCCAGCGGTACGGGGGACTGCAGTGGTATGATCTACACCGAACCGACGGCGATGACGGCCCAGTCTACGGCGACCTTCTTCGTGTCTTCTAATACTTCTGGCCAAGTAGGCGTGTATGACCTACTGGATGATGATTCCATCGACCGCACTACCTTTAACGCACAAGCGATGGACGCCGACGGTGTTCACTACGACACGGAGCGCGATATGCTTTACCAAGTCAACCGCACGGATAATGTCGTTGACATTTACATGGACGTACTGGCCAACGTAACCAACGGTCTTCTGCCCACTTACGTCGGTAGTTCGACCTCAGATTTTACCAATGGTCGTGAATTGATGGTGGTGGGTAGCAAGCTAGTCGTAGCACAGGATGCCGCAGCGTCTAACGGTGATGAGAATAACTTCATCATTTACGATATAGAAGGAACGAACCTCGTTCTGGACCGCATCTACAATGCTTCGATCAACCTGTGGGGTATCCACATGGATGGTAATACGATGTTCGCCGAATTGTCCTCAATGGCGTAC
>JBCDIR010000751.1:0-2263 GCA_038748735.1 Bacteroidota bacterium
ATACTGACCACGTAAATACCAACGTAGATCGGGTCTTCGTAAGTAGCTGCTACGACGCCGTAAAGGTCTTTAATGCCGTTAGTGCCGGGTTCCAATTCCCAGTGCATTTTATACCAAAACTGGTACATGTGTAAGCCGATGAAAACCGCAATGATGGCACCTAACCAACCCATGCTGCTCGCAATCTTCGCGTTGGACTGGGTACCTCGGTTCACTTTCACCGCGTAATTCACCTCCCGCGCGGAGCTATTTTTGGCCCACAACGCAAAGCCTTGTACGATGTGCAAAAGGATGAATGCGTATAGTCCGTACGAGATGGTCTTGATGATGGGATTCCCCGTCATAAATTTCGCGTAAGCGTTGAAGCTAGCTCCTTGGTCGTCTACCAATAACTGGAAATTACCCAGTAAATGAACCGCTAAAAAAGAGATGAGAAAGAGCCCCGTCAAACTCATCAACAGTTTTCGGCCAATAGAAGAAGTCAGCAGGTCAATCAACCATTTCATAGAAAATATTTTTCTGGTGGTTTATCTTTATTTGGTGAAATGAAGGCTTACTATGTGTACTTCTTACAAATGTACTTTTGAAAGTGCTTTTGCCCAAATGAAGTTCGGGAGGTAATCCGAGACGGGGTTTGTTTAGAATAATTCTAAATAAATTAAACACATTTCGTATCTTGTTGTGCAACAAAATACGGAATTAAAAAAGACCACAAAAGCATTTCTGGTAAACGGATGGCGTTATTCTACAACTATTTTCCGTACGGCCTGCGTGCTACCATTGCTCAAACGCAGAAAGTAGAGCCCAGCCGCTAATTGGTGAGTAGCGATCGTTTTGGTGTTACGCCCGGCTTGGAGGTAAACGGTTTGCTGATCGATCACTTGTCCCAAGCTGTTGATGATTTGCAGTTCGCCCTGCCAGCGGTCCGTCAACTGCCAAACGAGTTCTAATAGTTGTCCGCTAGAAACGGGCTGCGGTCGGATAGTCCAACTCGCCAGCGTGTGGATGCTGTTAGCTAGGTTAACTAAGTCGTGGTCGATGACAAAGGATTCCCGCTCCGAAAAGTCTTGACAAGTGGAGTACGCATTGAAGGGGCGGACGCGCCAGTAGTAGGTTCGGTCGTCCAATAATTCTTCCGTTTCAAAGCTGGTGCTTGCCGTGACGTAAGTCTCCGTCACCGCCGACGAGAAGCTGCTCAGCCGACTGATCTGCACCAAGTACTGCGTTGCATTCGCCACGGCTTCCCAGGTCAAAGTGGCCGTTTGGCCGCCGACCGTTACTCCTTCGACGGGTGCAATCACCGTCACTTCGGAGAGGATGGGCGCAAGCGGCGTGGCCGTTGATACCCAACTGGTCCGTTCGTCGTAGAGAAACGCCCGCATAGCCCCCGTTTGTTCCAAGGAAAAGCGATCTTGACAGGCGTCGTTGGCGTAGTTCATCACGAGCGATCCGTCCGAGCGGAAAGAAACGCCGTCCGGGTCGCGCTGAGTGATGGGACTGACATCGTCCGAATTGCAAGACCAGCGTTGGGCGAGGTAATCGGAATCAGTATCACAAAAGCCGTCGGCGGCCACGTCGCAATTGCTGCGGTCTACTAATTCTACGAAAGCCGTGTCGATGATTAGCGTATCTAAAATCAGCGTATCCTGGAAAAAGGTGTAGTCGTAGGTGACAAAGTCTGGAGCGGGATTGTTAAAATTATGATCGACCGATCCGTCGTAGCTGACGCCTCCTTCCCAGCCCAGGAAAGGGTGCGGGAGACTCAGCGCGTGTCCGACCTCGTGCGACCAGGTAATGTCATCTGGACCTGAGCAACTTTTGGCGTTGGCAATGCCCGCGTACGGCAAATTATAGCCGCAGTTCCCGGCGGGATCGCTCACAAAATAAGTATTCAGCGTATTGGGGACGTTGTATTCAAACATCATCTCTGCTCCTTCCAGTACGGTAGAATGGACGTAATAGGCCGTATTATTATGGTACAAAATCTCCCCCGCAATGTAGAATTGTAAGCCCGTCTGCTCAAAGGTGGTATTAAGCGTACACATGGCATCTAGTAAGCTACGCACGGAATAATATCCCGACCCACTATCCGTACCCAGGATGTGTATCGTCATAGGAATATAGACGGTGGTATCGCCTCCTTTGGCGTACGCTTGGGGCGTGGCTTGGTATTTTTTCAGCCAAACGGAACGCCCCTGGTGGCTACCACAAAAATGATCAAAAGAGTGGCCCGTTTGCCCGTTTACTACCAACGAGAAACAAA
>JBCDIR010000752.1:0-2257 GCA_038748735.1 Bacteroidota bacterium
CTGAGCAAAAAATAAGGGTAAGTAAAAGGTGCTTCATGCGGCTTGGAGTTGTGTTCTTGGGATGTGTTAAACTTATGAGTGTACTTGTATAATCCGAAAAATAGTGCAAAAAGTTCAATATGACAAGCGCTATTTCGTCGGAAGAGACAAAATTTAACAGAATGGACACAATAAATTAGGGAATGGTTGCACTAGTGGGGCCAACCGAGTCAATGACTTTGCATAAAAACTATGTGATAGGATGGTTACAACTCCCAAAAGCTGCGGGGACGACGTAGTACGATACGGTAATCATGCAACGTGTGCCAGCCGTAGGTTACAGAAAAGAGGAGCAGGAAAATCCAACCGTATCCCCACGAAAGAAATACGACCAGTGCCAGTGGTCCCAACCAGAGGTACCAGCGCCGGGCGTGGTGACGATAGTCTAGCCAGAACTCTAGCGCGCTGCCCGTCTGCCACAACCAAAGGAGGACCAACCCAAAAGTGAGCAAGCCGTACCACTGCCCGTACCAGCCCAAAAGGCAGACCAAGCCGAGACATAACTGAACCCAACCGTCAATTTGTAAGCGAAAACGACTAATCATGGCTACGGTATATTTGCGGTGCTATAAATTAAACAACCTAAGTTGCCAAGAGGTGCTAATCTTTGTGTTTGTGGTACGTGCAATAGCTGAGGTAGGTATAATAACAAGCACCAAGTGGCGGAAGCACAAACACCAGTGGTCCCACCAAGTACAGGTGAGTGCTAGTATACAATCCTACCAATCCGAAGTAAACGAAAATAGTGATCAGGTAATAGGTTTTCGCCGCCTCATTATGTGCGGCACCGATGATGGTGCTAACGAACTGGTACAATCCCAGCGGCATGAGTAGCACGGCCGCAAGCCAAATAAAACTGGGTTCAAACAGCGCGCACAGCAGCGCCAGCGAGATAGCCAGGATGAACAGGCAATTGATAACTAAATCTATTCTGTACCACAATCGTCTGCGTGGGCGTACCTTTTGCGGTGGATGGTCTAGGAGGTGGTGGGTGTTCATTCGCGGAGGTTTTTTAGTTCTTATGTAACTATTTAGCTACGGTTATCGGGTTGATGTAGAACCAATGATTTTTCGGTCCCTTTTTTGGTGAAGTAATTTGACTAATAATGAATCAGGCTAATTGCAAGCTAAACAAGGGACTGAAGACGACAAATCGTTATCCCTGGCTCTCGGCTCAGCCGAGACCAGGTAAATAATTACGTTCTTATTTCAAAGATAAGCGGTATTCCATAAACTTTCAATATTTATTGAAAGTTTTGTAAAAATATATCTTTCCTGCTTTGCACATAATGCTTATTTTTGTCAAGTGAATTCGTTTACCGTTCCTACCAGGGAGTAAAAGTCTACCGTTTGCCTATGACCTCATTGCCCACCCCCGACCAAGTCCGCCAACTCTTGCGCGAACGCTCGTCCATCTATCCACCGATGTATACGGATACCCCGGTTGACCGGGAGATTGTGGAGGACCTATTGCAAAACGCGACTTGGGCTCCTAACCACCGCAAGACGGAACCCTGGCGTTTCAAAGTATTTCGAGGAGCGGCCCGCCAGCAGTTAGCCGACGCGCTAACCACTGCCTACCGACGTAAAACCGACGAAACGACGTTCTCCGAGAAAAAATTCAAAAAACTAGCTACCAATCCACTCAAAGCGGATACCATCATTGCGATCTGCATGCAGCGGGATCTGGAGGAATCCCTGCCGGAATGGGAAGAGCTGGCCGCAGTAGCTATGGCCGTGCAGAATTTGTGGTTGAGCGCCACGGCTCACGGTTTAGGGGGGTATTGGTCTTCGCCCAGCTTGCTCATTAACGAGCTAGACGACTTTCTGGCCCTGGAAACGGGAGAGCGCTGCTACGGATTCTTCTACTTGGCGCACCACCAAGCGCCCACATTAGCGCGCGAACGTCAAGCGTTGCCAACCAAGGTAGTTTGGCGTGAGTAGTTGAGTGGTCTATGCCGTAGGTTCGGGTGTTGAACAGGTCTAATTTAGAAAGAATGTATCTTTACGTCTCAAGTTATTTTCAAAGCGACAGCATTTAGCTTTGCTGATCGTCCCTGCGGTACTCGGAGTTGAGCATTTGACGTTCTCCAAGCCGTTCATTTTGAGAATGTACCGCAACTCGTAAATTTTACTTCCTCACGAGTTCGGTACCGTACAACCCAAAGCTGATGACACCAAGCGTAAGTAGCAACTACCCCTCCGTGACCGTCGCGGA
>JBCDIR010000753.1:0-2256 GCA_038748735.1 Bacteroidota bacterium
CAGGGGTTCGCCGCCTACGCCTCGCTCAGATTGAGGGAGACGTATTGGTCGTCAACGGCGTTTTACCGCCAAATTTGTACAAAAACGTCAGCACAGTAGGTATGTAGATGGGGCGGACGGCCTGGGTCGAGACGTTTCTCCATCAGCATAAGATGTTTCTGCCCGCGGCCCAGCGGGAGAATGTTTTTAACTACAACTTGGCCGCTTTTTATTACCAAACCCAAGCCTACGATCAGGCGGTCGAACTACTCCAGTCCGTCACCTTCACCGATCCCTATTTGGATATCAACGGACGCATCATTTTGCTCAAAATCTACTATTACCAAGAAAATTACTTTTCTTTTTACTACTTTTTGGATGCGTTTAAAATTGGACTCAAACGCAACCGAGACGTGGCCACTCCTTACCGGACAGCTATTCATACTTTTCTGGGGCTGTTTCGTCGCTTGGCCCAACTACGCGAACGCTGGGAACACCAAACCAAAACCAAACGCCGCACGAACTACGATAAACTACACGATCGCATCCAAAACGCCCCTAATTGTTTTGATCAACGGTGGCTGAAAGGTGAAATTGAAAAGAGGAAGCCCTAGCTGATTGCGATATTTTACGCATCTTGGCAATGATAATAGAAGCAAAAATTGAGTGACTTAACCCCACACTGGCGAAGGTTGTGCGCGGGAAAGCAGGAGGGTCTCGCTGCACTGTTTCGGGCGTACTATTCGGAAATGTACCACTACGCCCTGGGGATGCTGAACGACGAAGCTAGCGCCAAGGACGCCGTACAGCAACTGTTTCTGAAGTTGTGGGAAAAGCACGCTAATTTACCCAGCGAAGCACCGCCTAAACCTTATCTTTTTCGGGCTTTACGTTTTGCCCTCGTTGACGAGCTGCGGCTGCGGCAGCGGACGAAAATGGTCGACCTTAGCGGAACGGCTTCCGTTTTTGCTTGGCATCCCAGCGTGCAATACGAGCCGGAAACGAAATTGCGGCAAGCCATTCAACAACTGAGTGCCACGCAGCAAGAGATCATTTTTTTGCGCTTTTACAACCAGCTCTCCTATTCCGAAATTGCCGAAATTACGAGCTTGCAGTACCAATCTGTACGCAACGCGGCGCACCGAGCGATTAAAAAATTGCGTACCTTTTTGAAAAAAGATGATTTTAGTTGAGTACAAACTTCTCTGCGCGCCGTCTTATTAGTAAAAAACAGACCCGCAGCCCATGCGTACACCAGCAGATTTGTTGCAAGAAGACCGTTTCATCGAATGGGTAACCTCCGAGGGGAAGTTGCACGACGACTACTGGCAGCAGTGGATAGCTACTGACCCGCAGCGGGTACAACTGGTCGCTGAGGCTCGTGAACTGGTACAACAATTGAATGCCGTACCGCGCCCAGCGGTCGATGCAGAAGCGGCCTGGCAGGACTTGCAACCGCAACTTCGCCCGATCCCCAAAATGCGGCGAATGCACTGGTGGCGAGCTGCGGCTGCTGCGGCGCTGCTGGTCTTGGCCAGTTGGTGGTGGTGGCCGGTGGAAAACACCTACCAAACCGCTTACGGCGAACTACAACGCGTGGAACTCCCCGACGGAACCGTGGTTGATTTACGGGCCAATTCCAAACTGTGGTGGTCCGGCGACTGGGCTGACGGCGGCCTACGGGAAGTACACCTGGAAGGAGAAGCCTACTTCGACGTGACTTCGGCAGATAGCCAGCAGGGAATGGCCTTTCACATTCACGCTAGTCCGTTAGAAGTTCGGGTATTGGGTACCGAGTTCAGTCTCAGCAATCGAAAAGACGCAACGGCGCTAGCGCTCGTAGAAGGGAAAGTGGCCGTACAGACGGAAAATAGCCCGGAGCAGCAACTCGTCCCGAATCAACGCTATCAATGGTCCGCTGTGGAAGGCCGTGCTCAGGTTGATACCTTCACGAATGCGCAGACGTATACCGCGTGGCGCGCGGGCGTTTGGCACTTTGAGCAGACCCCATTCCGCGACATCGTTCAGCAATTAGAAGATAACTACGGCAAGACCGTGATCGTCCGCGATCAGGACTTACTCGATAAAAAATTGACCGGAGCAGCACCCGCTACCCGCCTCGAAGGCTTGGTAAACAGTATCGCCGCTTCGTTAGGAGTACAAGTGAGCCTGGAAGTGGAACGGATTGAGTTTCGCTAGTTCATAGGACTTGTTATGCGGGTCCTGAATGTGCGAAAGACCAGCAAATTTTATTCTGAGCAAGGCAAAAAACGTAGG
>JBCDIR010000754.1:0-2255 GCA_038748735.1 Bacteroidota bacterium
CGATGACCCTCCCGCCCGGGTTTTGGGCGGGTATCGTTATAGAATAACGTCGTCACAGCACATGATGTGGAACACCTCGACGGCCATAATATCATTTTTGTTTTCAATGGCGACGGACGTTTCGGGATCCATCTCTAGGTACGTTTTCAGTACGTTAATAATTCCCTTAGGACCACCGACGGGATAAATGAGACCGGTGTGTCCAGCCCGCCAGTTGGGGTAAACGTAATAGATCATACTCAAATTGGGGAGCAATAAGGGCATCAAAAAGCAACCCGCATCGTCGAAAAGATACTGTGCCAAACGCGTTGGGAACATGCCCGCAGGAGGCAACGGTCCGTAGCTTTTGTGGTAATAGAACAATGGTTTTTTGGGGTCTACCGCTTGGGTGGCAAAATTAATGGGGCTATTTTGGCGACCTACTGGGCGGGCGCAAATCCCCGCTCCTCTTGCTTTGGGTGCATTCTTTTCTTCGGCATCGATTGGCACCGAGTTTCCGCTGTCGTCCATTGCTGTACAGAAAGGAATACCACTGCTAGTGGGCTTATTCTCACTATTGATAATGAAGGCCAGTAAGCGATTTTTCTTATGGTTACCCACCACGTTTGCCGCTTCGATTTTTGCGGGGTCAAAGCCTTTTTTATCGGTAGTGAGTTCCGGAAGCTTAGTGACGGCTTTGCAGTACTTGGGAAGTGTAATGCAGGTCGCCTGGAGGTAATCTTCAATGGTCGGTTGGTAATCGTAACCATAGAAAACACGCGCGTGCTTACCACCGTCACTGACCACGAACCAGTCGGCAGGAAAAGGGTTGCGGTAGGGTTGTTTGCTACCCGTAAAATGATAGAGCGGTAAGTCTTTGCCAATAATTTCACTCATAGGGTGGGGTTTGATTTGTTTAAAAAAAGTAGGTTATACTGAACTCAAGAGGAAACGGAATTTTCGAGCTATCGCATATACTCAAAATGGCTAACGCTAACGAGAATTTAATAATTCCGCTGCCACTTCTTTTCTCGACCAATCGTTACTGATGATCGACCGAAGTAGCTGTTCGGCGGCGGCTTCGTCACCGACTTGTAGTTGCGCTAGCGCCAAATACCAGTAGACGTGGTGTTGACAAAACTCAAAGCCGGGGGCGTCGTACAAGTGCTGTAAAGCCGCTACGGCTACGGTTCCGTTCCCCGTTTCTAACGCGGCGATACCCGCGTACAAAAAGCGCAAGCTATCCGCAGTGGTGGTAATGTTTTTCAGCAGGAGTGGCCACGCTTGCTCATAGTCCCCATTTTCGTAGTAACTAATGCCTTCTTCCTCCGTTCCCAGATCGCTGAATTCGTATTCCAGTGGCTCCAAGTAACGGGATTCAAACGCGTAGACTACTTCCGCTTCGTCACCAGCTGTCGGTGTAGTATTTTCGGGTTTCGTAGGAGTTGGAGCTGTTGAATTGTACGACAACCAAGTCATCAGTCCAGCCGAAAGTAGGGCAGCGGCCACCAGCCAGGGCCACCATTTAGTGGTCGCTGGTGGTGTTTCGTAACTTTTTTCCAATTGTCGCAGTAGGTCCTTCTTAGCGGCGCGTGCTGCCTGGATTTCGTCGGGTACAGACATTCCTACAATCCAAGTAGCTTCCCATTCCTGGACAGTTGCTCTGAAGTCCGGGTCGGTCGCAATGCGTTCCTTTAGTTCCGCTGCGGCGGCGGCTCTGAGGGTTTGATTGTGATAGGCAATTAGCCGTTCTTCGTCTCTATTTGTTAAGTTCATGGGGGTTAATATTTGTGGGTTCCACCGGTTTAATCTTTGGGAATAATTCTCTAAACTGCTTTTTACAACGGGGAACCAAATTTCGTACGCTTGCTTCGCTTTTGTAATCCATCTCAAGCGCCACGTCTTCGTTGTCCCAACCGAACAAGAAGCGCAACGATAGCGCTTCGCGGCAGCGGGCGGGCAACTGAGCGAGGCAGTCTCGAACGCGTTGTTGGAGGATGGTTATTTGTTCTTTATCGTAATTCGTTTCTACGAGCAAGCGACTCAAATCAAGCGCACGTTCTCTACTCCTTTTTTGCCGCCACTGCCTTCTAATGACCGCATTGAGATAAGTGGTCGGTTTGACGGTCAGTAGTTCCAAACGTCCCATTCGGACCGCTTCATCCATGGCAATCACGGCGTCCTGGAACAACTCAGCGGCGATCATGTCGGCTTCGCGTATATACCCAATCTCACTGCGCGCGAAGTCAAGGCAATCGGTCCGGTACTGCCGATAG
>JBCDIR010000755.1:0-2244 GCA_038748735.1 Bacteroidota bacterium
ACACTGCGTTAGCACAGCAAAATCGCAACGGATGTATACGATCAATGGATTATTGGCGGCAATAGCCGCAGGGGAGACCTTTGAGTACCTCCACTTTTGGGGCCACCGCCCGGCGGCAGACGGGAGTGTGAACAAAAGCTGCTTTAGTCAGTGGTACGCCCGTGGTTTTACCTACGACGACGAGTACTTTCCCACCGCAGAACACTGGATGATGGCCGGAAAAGCCCGCTTATTCGGCGACGAAAAAGCTAGAGCGCAAATCTTCCGGGACGATTCACCGCATGCCGCGAAGAAGTTGGGGCGCAAAGTGTCCAACTTCGACAAAGCGACCTGGGAGGAGCACTGCTTTCAGCTCGTGGTAGCGGGGAATTACCATAAGTTTTCGCAGTCTGCCCCTCTTCGGGCTTACTTACTCCAAACAGGAGATAAAGTCTTAGTGGAGGCCAGCCCGTACGATGCCATTTGGGGTATCGGCATGGCCGAGCAAGACCCGCGCGCCAACGACCCGCAGCAGTGGATGGGGACAAACTGGTTGGGCTTTGCGCTGATGGAGGTGCGGGATAAACTACGCAAGGAGATAAATAAGAAACCCTAGTCTATGACTAATAATGGAAAGCAAATCAGGACGCTATTTGCTAGAGAACACGAGACGGTATTTCCTCGTCTAGGCGTGTTTCTGGCTGGGCCGACCCCACCTAGTGGAAAAATGCGAAGCGGTTGGCGCCGGGTAGTGATAGAATCATTACGTGCCGATGATCGTTTAGACCCTAGTATGCTAGTTGTTGCACCCGAGCCAGAAAGTGGCCAGTGGACTTCAATCGATCACGCTGATCCGCAGACGGAGTTGGATATTGTCAGAGATAAACAGATTCCCTGGGAGTTACAGTATCTACAACTATGTGATATTACAGCCTTCTGGCTACCTACCTACTGGGACGCTGAAACTGCTGGTGTGTTTACTCCGAATATCGGACCGACAAGTCGGTGGGAGTTTGGTTACTTTTTCCAGGAATTTTTAAAAAATCCGACCCGTCGTCACTTTATCGTCGGTAGTCCGGCGGATGCCGAAAGTGTAAAATGGGCGAAACGAATTACGGATATGCACGGGGTCAAATGGCATACGCTGCCCGTGGACCGGAAGCAGGGATTGGTGGTGGATTCGTTCATTGAGGAAATTGCGAATACCTTACTAGCTAACCGCTGGGAGTATTAAGTCACTCAAACTCAGACGCCAAAATCGCCGCCCGCAGAGCTGCTACTTCCGCCGCACCTTCCGCCCTCATGTTGATCACCAACTCAGCCTGTTGCTGCGGATAGTAGCGTTTGAAGATATGGTGTTCGATGGTCAGGTCTTCCTCCAGGGCCGAAACGGTAAAGTGTAATTCGTGAAAGGCTAAGTGGTCAATGAGCGTCGTCTGCGAGCTGCTGTCGACGGTGAAGCCGAGGTGTTGGTAGTTATTGTAAACGAAAGCCCGGTAGCCGCTGAGGTAGTCGTCCCACCGTAGGAGTGGGTTGGTGGCGTGGTGAACCGAGTTCACCTCAATTTTACACAAGTCGTTTTTCCGCAGCGTAGCGAACTGCACCGATTGGTCATCAATCTGGACACGTTCGGTCAGTAGTTCCTTTGCCGCTTCCAGGGTTTGTTGGGACGTAGCTTGATTTTCCACCGCGTAACCCGGCGGGAGTTGGATGGTCCATCCGTAGGCGTCACAGGTGTAACGGACCGTCGGCTGAGCAGCAGTCTGCTTACTGGAATCCGTACGACAATTGACTAGCAAAAGGATAAGCAACAAGGCCAATCCGTAGCCTCGGTGAACGATGGTGCGCTGCTCGGAAAGCAGGGAGCTAGCTTTCGTTTTCATACTGGCTAGTAGATATTGTGGTTTAGATACAGATACACAAATGTACGATGTGATTATTTATTTTATGGTAGCAACCGATCTCTAGGTGCATTTCATTTTGTCGCTTATTGGAAAACAATATAAAGCAATAACACTTATGCCCCAGCGGGGCATTCTGTTTATAACTTTGTACTGTAAGAGCCTGCGCCCCAGCGGGGCCGCCTGTACTCCGGGGCTTTTTAGCAGTTGCATATAGGCGGCCCCGCTGGGGCGCAGCAATAGGGACTTACCGCAGTTTTTACAGACCGTTTGCCTCGCCGAGGCAATTACTACGTAGAAGACATTTTGAAATGCACCCGAAGAAATCGGTTTGCTAAACTTCCAAAAGTTTGGTAAACCTGGG
>JBCDIR010000756.1:0-2240 GCA_038748735.1 Bacteroidota bacterium
GCGCTGGCGTGGTACCTGCGGCGGCGGGCGATGAATCGCTTCGGTGGTGAGGCAGTGGTGCGGCGACTAGCACCCGGTCTGAGTCGTTATAAACACTGGGTGAAGTTCAGCCTAATAATGATCGGTCTGCTCTTTTTGATCGTTGGTATGGCCAATCCGCAGTGGGGCAGCAAGCGGCAACCCGTGCAACGTAAGGGAATCGACTTGTTCATCGCCTTAGATGTTTCACAGAGCATGTTGGCAGAAGACGTGTCGCCCAGTCGCCTGGAACGGGCTAAACGCTTTTCGCAGCAGCTCGTCGATGAATTGGCGGGTAATAATGTGGGCGTGATCTTGTTTGCGTGCAATTCTTTTCCCGCTGCACCGCTCACCAGCGATTACTACTTTGCCAAACTTGCCCTCAGCACTGCTTCTCCCGATCAGATTGATGCCCAGGGTACTTCGATCAATACGGCCATTGATTTGGCCGAGCGCGCCTTTGAGGAAGGCAGCGAATCGCACAAAGCCATCATCGTCCTAACCGACGGCGAAGACCACGACGGGCGCGCCGCTCGCGCGGCGGAGCTGGCGTACGAAAACGGAACGCTTGTATATACGGTAGGCGTCGGTAGCACCGCGGGCGGTTTTGTTCCCATCCTCCAGCGCGGTCGTCCCGATTACGTGCGCGATAATACGGGTAGCCCCATCCGTTCCCGCCTGGACCCCGCCACGCTGGAGGCCGTAGCCCGTGCGGGTGGTGGCGCGTACTTTTCACTAGAAAAGAACGCCGATGGTCTAGCTGCCGCCCTGCGCGAACGCATTGATACCATCGAAAAACGTGAATACGAACAACGCGTTTTTACGGACTACGAGAGTTACTTTCAGTGGTTTGTGGGCGTGGCTTTCGTCTTGCTACTTGGGGAGTTTGTGCTGTCGTATCGGACGAGTCGGCTCCGGCGGTTGGGGGTGAAGTAGTTATTCCTTCAAAGCCGGAAAACCCTCCGTGGCTTGCTGCTGTAATTCCCCCTGCTCATCCGCATAAACAAAGTACGCTTCCAAGTCTGGTAACGTATCAATCATTGTAAAAGCGGCCGCTCTACCCGCTACCATACAGGCCGTAGCGAAAGCATCCGCCGTCGTGCAATCTGGACCGAGGACCGAGGCACTCAGGAGGCGACTCCGTTCGGGATAACCCGTGAAAGGATTGATGGTATGGCTGTACTTTTGGCCGTTGACCTCGTAGAAATTACGGTAGTTACCGGAAGTAGCGAGGGCTTGATCACGGAGGGGAACCGCCGCGAGGTATTCGTTTAGCGCGGCCTCTTCCAAGGGAACCGAAATACCGATCACCCACGGCTGGTCAGGACTACCTTTGTATCCGCTGGCGACCGATTCGCCACCGATGTCTACTAAGTAGCTATTGATCCCGCGTGCGCTGAGAAATTGGGCGAGTAAATCCACGCCATAACCTTTGGCGATAGCCGAAAAGTCGAGCTGGGCGCGGATGTCACGCTTGCGGAGTTGGGGTTGGGGTTCCGTCAAATACTCAATTTGTTCCGTACCCACAAACTGCATCAGTGAGTCGATTTTGATACTGTCCACCGCCGTGACGGGATTTTTCGGGGTGTACCCAAACCCCCAATAATTAACCAGCGGCATGACGGTTGGATTGAAGTAGCCATCGGTCTTAGCGGTGATTTGCTGCGCGCGTTCCCAGTTGGCCAAAAAGTGTGGTGCATCCGCTAACGCGAGGGAATTGCCGTTGTTGAAGCGCGAAATAGCGGAAGTCGGGATATAAGTCGACACCTCGTCATTGAGGGCCACGAGGACGGAATCCAGCTTTGTTTTTAACCCCGCTTGCGCTTGCCCCCAGTAACTGACGCGGTAGTAAGTACCCATCGTTTCACCACTGACAATTTGGACACCATCGGTAGGTGCTGCGGGTTGGCAGGCAGTAAGGAGGAGGAAAAAGCTGAGGTATAAGAAGTGCTTCATGGTTCGGTTTGCGGTTTTACGGTTTGTCGGTAGTTCGGTGGTACGATATGTCGGGTTTGTGGTTTGTGGTGGTACGGATACCGTGTCGATTAGACAGTTACGGCTTGGGTTACGAGACGGCGTCCTTCTACCCTTGTCCCCCAGGCAAGCGAAGCGCAGTCGATCCCCCTACCCAAACTCCTGTCGCCTAGACCGTGACGGCCTGAATAGCCAAACAGCGTCCTGATACTTACTACCCACAGCGAAGTAAAACGAAGCGATCCCAC
>JBCDIR010000757.1:0-2234 GCA_038748735.1 Bacteroidota bacterium
GGTCAGTAGGAGCAGGTGCAAACGCCATAGTCGTGTATGTTTAGACGGTTTTAAAAGTAGTCAAGTCCAACAAACCGTGCTGAGCAGCGTGACGGGCAGCGTCGCGGTAATGCGGTACGAGTAGGTTAGGAATGGGCAACTGATCCAGGATTTTTTGTACCCGCACGGCCCGGTCTACACTACGTACGTCACGGATGTAAATGGCCAAAATCCGTCCTGGATAGTTGTCAAAAATAGCTTGATAAATATCAACGTCCCGCTCCCCGCTATCACCGATGAGGACGAAGGATAGTTCGGGGTAGAGTTGCAGGATGCGCTCAATGCGCTGCCGCTTGGTGCCGTGGAAGGTGCGGGATTGTTGCTCGTAGGGCAAACCGAAATCCCGGAGCATGATGGGTCCCCGGGGTAATTCGTTGATGCGCAGAAAATCTTCGAGTTGATCGTAGATATTCCACGGGCTATTGGAAACGTAAAAGAAGGGGTTGTAGGATTCGCCCGTGGGGCCACGGCGGAGAGCCTGAAAGAAGGGCGCAACCGCGGTGAAAGCCTGCCGCGAAAAAGCATTTTGCCAGATGGACAGGTAAATCATCCGCCATTTGAGCCAACTCGTGACGTAGGTTTTGAGGATGGTGTCATCAATGTCACTGATGATGCCGAAGGACGTCTGCGGTCCTGGTACCAACACATCCGCAGGCGTTTTGACTATGGGTGGCGTAAAGCGGGAATCGACGAGCTGGACAGTGGCCGCTTGCCAAGGGTTGCTTAATTCGCTACTCCAATTGGTCAGGGGTTGCGACAGCCGTTCCTGGACAATGAAATACCCCTCCTCATCGGTACGGGTGGTGAAGCACTCGCCCGCGAAGGTGACTTCGAGGGCTACGTTGGCTAATTCGCGGGAGACGAAGCGTTTGTAAGTATTGTAAAAATTGCGCCACACCCCGTCCGTTTGCTCCCGTATGATTTGCCGATCACGCAGCACGCGACCGCTGACGTAGACAAAATCGGACGTACCGAAGCCGTGGTAGGGCTGAATGATGATCGGTTTGCGGGTAGGCATACCCAAGCGCTCGCGGAGGCGTTCGCGGGCCTTGCGTCCCCGCTTCCTCCAAGCCTGTATGCGCCCACGCTTCCCCATGCGAATGAGTTGTAATTACGAACCTTCGAATAGGGAATCGACGAAGGCGCGTTTGTTGAAAATCTGCAATTGGTCAATTCCCTCTCCGACACCGATGTACTTAATGGGGATACTGAACTGGTCGGAAATTCCGATGGCTACCCCCCCCTTGGCCGTACCGTCGAGCTTGGTGAGGGCCAGGGCCGTGACGTCGGTCGCTTTGGTGAAGTGCGTCGCTTGTTCGATGGCGTTTTGCCCCGTAGTCGCATCCAGCACTAGCAGCACCTCGTGCGGAGCCGTTTCCATGGACTTGGTGACGCTATTTTTGATTTTGCTCAACTCTTTCATCAGGTTGAACTTGGTGTGTAAGCGTCCGGCGGTGTCGATGATCGCTACGTCACAATTATTTTGCTTGGCGTAGGTGATCGTCTCGTAGGCGACGGCAGCGGGGTCAGTGTGCATCCCTTTACTGAAGAAGTCGCAGCCCACGCGTTCGGACCAGATTTTGAGCTGATCTACGGCCGCAGCCCGGAAGGTATCGCCCGCACCGAGCACGACTTTCTTGCCCTGTTTCTTGTACTGGTGGGCCAACTTGCCGATGGTGGTCGTTTTCCCTACCCCGTTTACGCCTACTACCATGATGACGCAGGGTTCCTCCGTGGAAGGCAGGCTGTAGCTGTCTAAATCGACCGTATTGTTCTCCGCTAGGAGTCGGACGATCTCATCGCGGAGGATTTCGTTCAGTTCACTGGTGTTCAGGTACTTATCACGTGCCACCCGCGCTTCGATGCGTTCGATGATCTTGACGGTCGTATCCAAACCTACGTCGGAGGTGATGAGGATATTTTCTAAATTGTCAAGGACCTCTTCGTCGACGGTCGACTTACCAGCAATGGCTTTACCGATCTGGTCAAGGAAGTTAGACTTGGTTTTTTCCAGTCCTTTGTCAAGGTCTTCCTTCTTTTCTTTGCTAAAAAATTTCTTAAAAAAACTCATCCAGTGGGATTTGCGCAGTGCGGTCTAGGCTTCGCCTACACCGCGCTGCGCCGTGATAGGATAGACTGTAAAAGTAATAATCTCTGTGAACTCCGGGTGGCCCTCCTAGGGCAAACGCATCAAA
>JBCDIR010000758.1:0-2231 GCA_038748735.1 Bacteroidota bacterium
CTATTTTTGTTTACCATTCAATTATCCGCACAGGATTTACCACCCAAAATTGGAGTGGTGGCTAACGAAACGGTGACCGTTACCGGAAATTTACAGGACGGCAGCACGATGACCGACCTTTCCTGGGCCTGGAACAGCTCTGTGGCCTGTTTCCCCGAAACGCAGCGGCAAAAATTCACGGGTCAACACGTACTTTACTACGTAGATGTGCCCCGCTACTCAGAACTGACCATCACGGTGGTACCCACCGACAAAACGCAAGATTTTAGCCTGTACGCCTACGAAGTAGGTCAGGTTAACAAGCGCAATTTAGTTCCCAACTTAGCCCACTGTGTCCGCTGCGAAGCCGATCACCGTTGGGACCGTCCCCGCCGGGGAAAAACGCAGGACCATATCCGTACGGTACGCGATATTTTGGCCATTAATAATCCTTACCAAGCCGTCATCGGCGTCGTTGGACCACCCGCTGCGACGGAGGGCGACTTTGAACTGAGGATAGAAATGAAGGGACGGTAGGAACAGTAATGGGTATACTGGCGTTGAGTGAATGACTATATTCCAAAGCTATATGCCTTCCAAAACTTTCCTCCTTTTCGACATCGACGGAACGCTGCTTTTTTCTAACGCTATTGATAGCCGCTGCTTTGCGGACAGCTATGAGCAGGTCTTCGGTAACGCATTCCCCACCATCGACTGGCGGCAGTATCCGCACGTCACCGATCACGTGATTTTCAGGACGGTTTTCACCCAACATTTCGAGCGAAAACCTACGGCAGCAGAGCGCGACCGCTTTGAGACTCACTACTTGGACCAGCTTAATACGAAGCGTTTGGCTCAACCCGAACGGTTTCGAGAGGTACCGGGCGCCGCTCACTGTTGGCAGCAATTAGCGGCTGATCCGCGCTTTGTCCTCGGTATTGCAACGGGCGGTTGGCGTGCGCCAGCCCACGTTAAACTTCGGCACGTTGGTATCCCGATCCCACCGCACGCGGGCTACGCCAACAATATGGAACGCCGGGAGGATATTCTGCAAGCAGCCATCGACTCGGCCCGCGCTGCGCACGACATCGACCGCATCGTCTACTTCGGTGACGCAGTTTGGGATGTGACTACTACGCAAAACATGGGTATTCCGCTCATCGGTATTCGCCGTAAAGGAGATACCCAACTGATGACGGACCTAGGGGTCAGCCACGTTTTTTCGGATTATTTGGATCAGCAAGCGATACACGCTGCGATTGCAAATAGTCAGGTCGTTGCGCAGGTAGTGAAATAGACTTGTTCAGCCGGGCATGAATTAACGGCATCCATTGCTCATCTGAGCAAACTGTAAACTACATTCCCCAAAAGCATGAGTTGTACTAATAAAAACAGCAAAATAACGGCCACTACCGAAAAATCCATGTGCAGATACCAGCCATGCACTATTTTACATCCGAGGGAATAGGCCTGCAGCCCCAGCACAAGCGGTAAAACTGCCGTCAGTAGCGTGTGGATAATCGTCAGCCCATTCACGAGGACTTGGTGACGAAGCAACCAATATACACCGCCCAGTAAACCTAGCAACAGCACAAAAAATACGTAAATCATCCACGCTGGCGTAACGATATACGTATCGTGCAGTTGTAAATCTACCATTCGACTCCCTCGTACGAGCGTCAATAACAGCCAGGGCACTGCCGCCAACCAGAGTACGTAATGTGATGCGTGAGCTAGTAATTTCATGCTTGTTTGGTCTATTCGCCTCCTCGTGCGCATTACCCCAATAACTCCATCTCCTGCTGGAACGGCTGTTTATATAAGCGCTTGCCCGTAGCTTGATACAAAGCATTGGCCAATGCTCCGCTAACGGGTGGTAACGAAGGTTCTCCTAGGCCCGTTGGGTCAATGCCATTATCGACGAAGAAGACCTCAATGGCGCGCGGGGCCTCGCCGTGGCGGAGGAGGCGGTATTTATCCAAGTTTTGTTGCTGGGCTTGGCCGTTCTCGAACGTCAGGCTACTGTACATGGCGTGGCCGATACCATCGACGATGCCGCCTTCGATTTGGTTACGGGCCGCATCCGGGTTGATGACGATGCCGCAGTCGACGGCGCACCAGACTTTGTCGATGACGGGGCGGTCGCCTTCCATGAGAATGTCGAGGACTTGGGCTACGTAGGAATTGTGGCAATAATAGGCCGACACTCCCCGGTGAACCCCCGCGCGTCGATTGCCCCAACCCGATTTTTC
>JBCDIR010000759.1:0-2224 GCA_038748735.1 Bacteroidota bacterium
AGCAAATGAAAAGGTCTATTGAGCTAATTGGACATCAGGTATTGCCCTTAGCAAAAAGAGATAATTCAGCGAAATAACTTGTTACTATAACATAAGTCTAAAATTCATCAAGGCCTTTTTAGCCCCCCGAACCTGATCTAGTCTTGGGTCCGTTTGATTTTGTCGCTGTACTGCTTCGGATTACACAAAGCGCACGGAGTAAACACAAAGCTGCGCAGAGATTTTTTATTCGCACCATTTTGAAATGCACCCTTAGTCCTTAATTCGCACAAGATGTAATATGCGGAATAACAAATAGAAAAATACTCAGAAAAATACAACTGAGTAAAGATAATTTACAGTAAAACAATTTTTTGTATGCACGGACTTAATTTTAAAAACATTTTGTAAATTTGCCAAGTACCATCATTCTTATTTGATGAAGAAGCAAGCCATCAACCGCAAGTACAATTTTCCGGATGCGGACTTATACGTCCAATGTATGGAGCGCATACGCTACGCCAAGCGGGACATTAAGCAATTTGAGCAGTACGGCTACGGCAAAGGGCGCCTCAAAGGATTTCACGACAAGTGCGAGAAATTTCGCCATCTCCCGGACGACGATGAGGTACTGGGTGATCAAATGCTGACGACCGAAAAGAAAGGTACGGCTGCCGAACAACTCAAAGGGGCTATTCGCAGCGTGATGACGCGGGTAGCGATGAAGTACAGCAATCGCTCGGGGCGTTACCGCAAGTTTGGGACGGCCAAGATGGGAGATATGACCGATGCGCAACTGCTCTTCTGTGGCCGCCGCGTAGCCCGCGTAGCTCGTCAGCAGATTGATTTTCTGGCGGACGTGGGCGTCAACGAAAACGTTATTCAAAAGGTAACGGAGGCTTGTCGCAAGTTTGAAAATGCGCTGAATATCCAACAAGATAAGGTGGCCGAACGCGATATAGCCGTCGAACGCCGTACCGAACAGGGTAACGTCATCTACGACGAACTGGTAACGCTTTGTAATATTGGCAAGGACATCTGGGCCGAGACCGACTTGGCCAAATACGAGAACTACACGCTCTACGAAAGCAATAACGAACAAAAGAAAGCCCGCAAGGCGAAATAGGATGCCGAAAGAGACATTGCAATTATTCCCCCCACATTTACGCGCCATCGCCGAGGCATTACAAGCCATCTTTACAGACGGCCAATACGCCGATAAAGTGATTGAGCGTACGCTGCGTGCGGATAAAAGACGGGGCGCGCGCGACCGGGCGTTTATCGCGGAAAACATCTACGAGATCGTCCGTTGGTACCGCCTGCTCCACACGATTCGGGGCAAGGTTCCCCGCACGCTCGACGACTGGTGGGAAATCATCGGTATCCGCTACTTGATTGACGGTCACGAGCTACCCAACTGGCGTGAGTTCAAAAACTTGCACGCCCAAACGGTGCGCCAAGCGTACAAAAAAGCCCAGCAAAACCGCGCCGTAGCGGCCTCCATCCCCGACTGGATCGACAAAATGGCCCACGAAGAACTGGGCGAACAGTGGCCCCCTACCCTGCGCATGTTGAATCAACCCGCCAAAGTTGTATTGCGCTGCAATACTTTAAAAGGTAGCGCCAAAGAATTGCAGACGCTACTCCAATCCGAGGGGATTGGTACGGAATTACTCGACGAGGAGGCACTGATTGTTACCAAACGCAAAGCACTCTTTCGTACGCAAGCCTTCCAGCAAGGGCGTTTCGAAGTACAGGATTTCAGCAGTCAGCAGGTGGCTCCGTTTTGCGAAGTGGCACCAGGAATGCGCGTCATTGATGCTTGTGCCGGGGCCGGCGGTAAGAGTCTGCACTTGGCAGCCCGTATGCAAAATAAAGGGCAACTCATTGCGATGGACAAACTCGCCTGGAAACTGGGAGAACTCAAAAAACGGGCGCGCCGTAACGGCGTTTTTATCGTTGAAACACGCCCGATTGAAAGCTCAAAAACCATCAAGCGCCTGAAGGAAAGTGCGGATCGAGTATTGCTAGACGTACCTTGCTCGGGCTTAGGTGTACTGCGCCGCAACCCGGATTCTAAGTGGAAATTGAGTGCGGATTTCGTAAAATCCATCCAACAAACCCAGCAGGAAATTCTCCAATCTTATTCCCGCATGGTCAAACCCAACGGTAAACTGATCTACGCTACGTGTAGTATTCTCCCCAGCGAAAACGAGCGACAGGTGGAACAATTCCTCGCTTCGGC
>JBCDIR010000760.1:0-2224 GCA_038748735.1 Bacteroidota bacterium
GAAGACGCGAACGTAGTCATCGTGAATACCTGCGGTTTCATTGACTTGGCGAAAGAAGAGTCCGTCAATACGATTCTGAATTATGCGGAAGTAAAGAAGACGGGCGGCATCGATAAATTGTACGTGACGGGCTGTTTGTCCCAACGGTACAAAGACGATTTGGAAAAAGAAATCCCGGAGGTGGACGCCTACTTCGGCACGTTGGAGCTGCCCGGCTTACTGGCCAAACTCAATGCCAATTACCAACACGAACTGATTGGGGAACGTATTTTAACCACTCCACAGCACTTTGCCTACCTCAAAATCAGCGAGGGCTGTAACCGGACTTGTTCCTTTTGTGCGATACCACTGATGCGTGGCAAACACATTAGCCGTCCCATCGAATCGCTAGTCAAAGAAGCGGAAAACCTCGCCCGTATGGGCGTGAAGGAGTTGATGCTCATCGCCCAAGAGTTGACGTACTACGGTCTCGATATTTACAAGCAACGTGAATTACCCCGCTTGCTGCGCGCGCTGGCCGCCGTGGAAGGGATTGAGTGGATTCGTTTGCATTACGCTTACCCTAGCAAGTTTCCGCTGGATATTTTCACCGCTATGGCGGAATTGCCGCAGGTTTGCAATTACCTGGACATTCCATTGCAGCACGCCAACGACGCCGTGCTGGAACGGATGCGCCGGCAAATCACCCAAGCCGAAACGCGCGCCTTGATCGCCGAAGCCCGCCAACGCGTCCCTCGTATGGCCATCCGCACGACGATGCTGGTCGGTTTTCCAGGCGAAACGGAGGCGGAGTTTCAGGACCTCTGCGACTTTGTCCGCGATATGCGTTTTGACCGCCTCGGTGTTTTTCAGTACAGCCACGAGGAGGATACGCGCGCCTACGAACTGGCGGACGACGTACCCGCCGAAGTGAAAGCCGACCGCGCCAATCGCCTGATGGAAATTCAGCAGCAAATCTCCCTGGAACACAACGAAGCTAAAGTGGGCCAGACATTCCGCGTGCTCTTCGACCGCAAGGAAGGAGAATTCTTCGTGGGCCGCACGGAATACGACTCCCCCGAAGTAGATAACGAGGTACTGGTAGCCGCCAAAGACCACTACGTGCGCGTTGGTGATTTTGCCAACATCAAAATCACGTCCGCTTCGGATTATGACCTTTACGGCACGGTAGTCAATTAGTCATTGGCAATAGATTGGTGAATCGGAGCGTTCAGTCGAAGAAAATTGAGCTATGACAAAATGGTTATTGAGCCTGTTACTGGTGGGCTTTTCCTGGACGGCGACGGCCCAATCGTACGATCTCGCCGCAGGGGTGCGCTTGGGAACGGACTACGGTTTAAGTATCCTAACGCGCGTACCGCCCATTCACAAAAACTTCACCTTGGAAGCAATTGTCCAGAGCAGCTTCACGCAGAATGAAGGCTTGGTGACCTTCCTGGGCGCAAGGCATATCCCTATTCTGACCCGCCGGCTCAACGTCTACGGGGGCATTGGTCCTCACTTCGGTTGGTTAGAACGCGACCCGAACCGGGCCGAGGACTACCGCGCACCAATGGGGGTGAGTGCTGTTGGGGGTGCCGAGGTGAACTTCAGGAACCTCAACCTGAGTTTTGACTTTAAACCCACCCTTAACCTGGTGGGCGGCGAACGTCGTTTTTATTCACAAACGGCTTTCACGGCCCGCTTCATCATTTTCAAACGCCACGCTATCTACGCTTCCCCCCGCGAAAAGCGCCAAAAAGCCCGGCGGAAAAAACGGGACCAACGGCGAAAAAATCGCTCGGGTAAGAAATGGTGGGATCGGTTTTAGCGCAGGAGCATTACGTCGCCGCTGGTGCTTATGACCTCTCCTACCTTCGTTTGCAAACGCAAAATGTATACGTAGATACCCGCCTGTGCCAGTTCTCCACGGTAACGACCATCCCAACCGGCAGTGGCATCGTTTACGGGTAGGTTGCTAGCTTGGTAAACCTGTCCACCCCAGCGATCGTATATTTCCATACTGATTACCCGCTCCAGCAAGTCATCACCGAAAACGGAAAAGACGTCATTGACCCCATCCTCATTCGGACTGAATACGTTGGGGATGAAGTATTTGACAGATTGGTCAACGACAATTTGCGTACTCGCCACGTCACTGCACCCGCTAGTACCCGTGACCGAAAGCGTGTAGACTTCATTGTCCGAGGGCGTTAAAGTTGGATTTAGACAGTCTGAGCAACTC
>JBCDIR010000761.1:0-2199 GCA_038748735.1 Bacteroidota bacterium
AAAAGCCCCACGCCGCCCACGCTCATTTGGCGTGGTTGCGTGGCGCGGTCGCCGTAGCTAAGGCTATGCCTACATTTTTTGCCTTATTCAGAACAAAACCTGCCTGCCGACGCAGTCAGGCAGGTTTGTTGCGCTTTCGCTCATTCATACCTAGCAGAACAAGTCTAATCTGCACTGCTACAAGCTAGCACATTAGATTCCCAGGACGAAAACAGCCCGAGTCAGTTATAACTGGCTCGGGCTGTACGTTTAGAACGTCCAGTAAAATTTACCGTAGGCGGTCCATCGACTGGACCAATTTTTCATCTGACTTAATGCCCCGGTGCGCCAACCAAGCAAATATTAGCGCGAGCACGGGTAGCGCTACGCCCACCGCTGGTTCGGCGACCGATTTGGCGCTATCGCCCCAGTAGGTGTAGCCACCGAAAAGACAAGCACCGATAACGAGCAAAACCCCCACTTTGGTGAGGTTCATTTGGAGCTTGCGATTATTATATAGAAAGATGGTCACCAATAAGACCGCTCCGGCCAGCGCGACGATGGCGAGAATTGGTAACTCGTCGAAAAGATTGAATTTGGCGTCCGCAAACAATTCAGAGTTCTCCCGCTCTTTTTCCGTCGTGGCTACGGGCAAAGCAAACAAGCCGAACAGCGCACCGCTGGCTAAAAACAAATAGATGGATTGTATCCGTTGGATCATAAGTTCTCTTTTTTTGCAAAGATAACTACCTTGACCCAATGAAGCAGTACGAACTCAGCTATTGGGAATGGGATCAGTACTTCCGCGCCGTCGATGTACTGGTGATTGGTAGTGGAATCGTTGGCTTATCCGCCGCCATTCAGCTCAAGGAAAAAGCACCGCAATTAGCCGTAACCGTAGTGGATCGAGGCACCCTACCGCTGGGGGCGAGTACGCGCAACGCGGGCTTTGCGTGCATCGGCAGCCTGGGGGAACTACTAGCGGACTTGGCGGACCATTCCCGCACAGCAGTCCTCGATTTAGTGGCACTTCGCTACCGGGGCCTGACCCGCCTACGCACCCGTTATGGAGACGCTGCGCTGGGCTACCAAGCCGTGGGCGGATACGAACTGTTTCGTGCCGAGGAGCAGGAGCAATACGCAGCTTGCCGTCAGGCGCTACCGAACTTTAACCGCGACCTGGCCGAGCGTATCCCCCAGCAAGCGGATTGGCCAGCAGCCGCCACTACGGATATTTTTTGTCCGGCAGACCATGCGCTGCCCCGCTTCGGGTTGGCGGGGGTGGACCACCTATTATTTAACCGAGCCGAAGGGCAGATTGACACGGGGCGGATGATGCGCACGCTTCTTCGCCGGGCGCAGGCACTGGATATTCCTTGTCTCAATGGTCTTACGGTAACGGAGCTAGCCTCCGACCTGGGTAAAGTTCACGTAGCAACGGCGGCGGGCTGGTCCTTTTCCGTTGGTCAGGTGATCGTGGCTACGAACGGTTTTGCGCAGACCTTGCTGCCCGACCTTCCCGTACAACCCGCCCGTAATCAAGTACTCATCACCGCTCCCATTCCCGATTTACCGCTGCGGGGTACCTTTCATTACGACCAGGGTTATGTGTATTTTCGGAACGTGGGCGACCGCTTGCTCCTGGGCGGAGGGCGTAATTTGGCCCCCGCAGCAGAAACCACCTCGGAACTAGGGCCTCATCCCGAGATTCGTGCCACTTTATTAAAACTCCTGACGCAGCAACTGTTACCCAATCAGCCCGTACACATTGAGCGTTGGTGGTCCGGCATTTTGGGTGTGGGTCCACAAAAGCAACCGCTCGTCGCTACCGTGGCACCTGGCATACTCGTAGCCGTACGATTGGGAGGGATGGGCGTCGCCATTGGCACGCTGGTTGGCGAAGAGGCCGCAGAGCGGTTGTTGCAGTAGGTAGGAACATAGGGAGTAAAAGCAATAAAAAAGCCCCGGTTTCTTCGAAATCGGGGCTTTTTTATCTTAGTTGGCGCTAGGCCAGCGTAATACGTTTAGCCAGGTAGCAACGAACCTGCACCGCTAGCACTATCTACCATTAGAGAGGTAGTGATGCAAAGTACAAATAAGGCGACCGCTAGCCACCAGGTGGCCTTCTCGATGAAGTCCGTAGACTTCGCTGCCCCGAATACTTGGTTAGCAGAGTTGCCGCCGAAGGTAGAGTCGATACCGCCACCTTTGGGGTTTTGG
>JBCDIR010000762.1:0-2198 GCA_038748735.1 Bacteroidota bacterium
GATGGAAGAAGCGCTCGATATTCGTCAACTGCCCGAATCCGCCATTACCCGTCTGTTGGACAACATCAACTTGATTAAGTCGGACCATTACACTACGGAAGTACTGGAGAATCTCGTCGAAAAGCCGATGAACGCCACCCAGCAGACGCAATTGCTAAACATGGTAGACGAGCACGTCTCCTCGGGCCACTACCGCGCCGAAATTCTCAGCGACTTTATGGACGAGCAGCCGTTACACCAAGAGAGCTTTGCGGCCCTTCAACGCGCTATCTCCAACATCAATTCCGACAATTACAAGACGAATGTCCTCACTGAACTAGCCAATTTGAGTGCGCTAACGGACGAACAGGTCATTGGTTTACTAGCTACCGCCAAAAGTATCAATTCTGATCACTATCTTTCCGAAGCAGTAGTCGCTTTTTCTGGTCACGCTAATAGTCGTGGGGAAAAGGTGAAAACCGCTTACCGTGATACTTGCCAAGCCATCAACTCGGAAACCTATTACGGACGGGCGATGAAAGCGCTGCGGGGTTAAAACGCATGGCCTACGGTATTGGTGGTACGCTTCCGATAAATTGGAGGCGCGGTAGTATTTTTCGCTGCGCGAAGTCGTGGTGGTAATGGCCTAGCACCACCATCCCAACCGAAGGTACGGGAGCGTACCGCCACGACCACGCCCAGCGTGGGAGTACCACCACGAAACCGACCACCGGTCGGGCGAGTACAAAAAAACGAACTTGACGAACCTACGAACACATTTCTTACGCGTCCTGTTGGGCTCAGGAGCGGGAACGCTACTGGGTACTTACTTGCGCGCCAGCGGCGTGTTTGATGCTTGGTCGGCGACGCAGCTGTTGTTGATTTGTGGCGGGGCGGGTGTACTACTGGCCTACGCTTTTGGGGCGCTTTCGGAGCAATTGGACCAGCGCATCAAGTGGCAGCGACAAGCTGGTTGGCGGTGGACTGCCGGCCTAGCGAGTCAGTCGATTGTGACGCTGGGAACGACTTACGTTTTGCTGCAGTTGTTGACGGGCTTTAGGCTGAGTTGGGACCTGCATTCTTCTTTGTTGCTGAAGCTACTTATTGTGCTATTGGTGTTTGTTTTGTTGTACACGGTACTCTATTTTGCCTTGTATTCCTATCGCTTTCACGACGCCGAGCGCATTGAGCAAGTACGGGAGGCGCGCGAGCAGATTGACTTGCAGTGGTCCGCCTTGCGCCACCAATTACAACCCCATTTTTTGTTCAATAGTCTGAATACCATCTCGGCCTTAGTACATCAAGATGCAGAGCGTTGTGAGCTTTTTATCCGCCGCCTGACGGAAGTGTATGAGTATCCCCTCAAAAGCTACGAAAATCCGCTGGTGACCCTGCGTGAGGAGCTGGATTTTGCCCGGGCCTACGGTTATTTACTCAACACTCGCTTCGGCGATCAGGTCCGCTTTTTGTTGGATATTCCGTCGAGTGTACGGGAGTGTAAGCTGCCGCCACTTTGCTTACAATTGCTCATCGAAAACGCTATCAAGCATAACATCATCAGCGCGGAAGACCCCATGACCATTAGCCTGACCGCCGACGCTAAAAACCTGTGGGTAGCGAACACCATCACGCGTGCGCCGGAGAACGTAGAGTCGTTTTCCGTCGGTTTGAACAACATAAAAATGCGGTACCGAATGTTGGCCAACGAAGAGATTGAGGTTAAGAAAGGCAGCCGCTTCATCGTCAAATTACCCCTGCTGCGATGAAGACATTCTTTTTGTACCGCCCGCTTTTTCGCTTGTTAACGCCCGTTTTGATGGGCAGTTTGGCCTACTTGCTATTGCTGTTGGTGAACAATAACGTAGCGCAACTGACGGAGGAATTCCTCAGCAACGAATTGTACTTCTGCTGGGGAGTATGCCTACTGATGCAGGAGACGAACCGCTTGGTGCTGCGCCGTCAGTGGGCGGCTGCGGGGCGTGGGTTCGGTCGTCAGTTACTACGACGGATTGTAGTGGCTTACGTGCTGGGATTAGCACTGGTCAGCGTAGCGGTTTGGGCCTATTTCCGCTATCATTTGGGCTACGCGCCGGATCGCTTGGAACTCCTCATCTTGTTGGGCATTTTTGGCGGGCTGGGTTGGGTGCAAATGCTGCTCTACGGTAGCCAGCAATACGTTCACCAGAGCAACGAGGAGCAATTGCTGGAAGAATTGGAGC
>JBCDIR010000763.1:0-2168 GCA_038748735.1 Bacteroidota bacterium
AGGTAGTCGGAAGAAGTGAGTTAGCGCCTTTTGAATTAACGGTTCCCTTCCATTTTAGCGACCCAGAAAACCTGGATATTACGATTGAGTAGTACGATCGTGATGTTTCACGGTTGAACTACATTCACCTCCCGCTCCAACGCTATCTCAAAGCGCTCCAGCACGCTTTGCGCTACCATTTCACTGAAGCGGTAAATTTCTGCTCCCGTAGCCCCGCCGTGATTGACAATTACCAGCGCCTGTCGTTCGTAGCAGCCGACGTTTCCGATTACTTTACCCTTCCAGCCACACTGGTCGATGAGCCAACCCGCCGGGATTTTGATTCGTCTGTGGGGGGCAGGGTAGGAGGGGGCGTTAGGGAACTTAGCGCGTAGTGCTTCCCACTTTTCGTCACTGATGATTGGATTCTTGAAAAAGCTACCCGCATTGCCAAGTTGTCGCCAGTTCGGTAGTTTGCTGCTGCGGATTTCGATGACGGCAGCAGCGACGTCGCAGGGACGCGGTCGTTCAATTCGCCACGCTGCGAGTTGCTGATTGATGGCACCGTAGGCCGTATGAACTTGGTGTCGTTTTTTACTTAATTTGATTTTTATTTTACTCAGATAAAATTTTCCTGCTATTTTTTGTTGCTTAAAAATACTATGACGATAGCCAAAGACGCAATCTTCTGCGTTAAAAATCCTGGTTTGTCCACTAGCCAGTTCAACGGCGGTCAAAGCTTCAAAAACGTCTTTTAGTTCTACGCCGTAGGCACCGATATTCTGAATTGGGGCCGCACCGACGGTACCGGGAATGAGCGCTAGGTTTTCGATGCCACCGTAGCCTTGCCGGAGGGTCCAAAGTACAAATTCGTGCCAGTTCCAACCACTGCCGACTTCGACGACGACTTCGTTTGGTGTTTCTGCGGCAATGCGAATACCCTTTTGCTGGTTGAGAATCGTTAGCCCGGACAAGTACTCGGGCAGGAGTACGTTGCTACCGCCACCAAGCATACGAACGGGAGTGCCAGTGGGTACTCGTTGGAGCAGTTCGGGAAGCTGTGCTTCGTCCGTCAGCGTAGCCAAGTATTCCGCCCGGCACGCTACGCCGAAGGAGTTATGAGGCCTTAAGTCAAAATTGCGGTGGAGTAGGGTAGTGGACAAGCGGAACGTTTTTGTAGCTTTGCGCAAAAGTACTTAATTCTCATGCAAAATATCACCGTCATCGGCGCGGGTACCATGGGTAACGGGATCGCTCACGTTTTCGCGCAAACGGGCTTCTTCGTCACTTTGGTAGACATCAATAGTTCGGCGCTAGAGCGTGCGCTGGGTACCATCCAACGCAATCTTGATCGCTTGTTGGCAAAGGACAAGATCACGGCGGAAGACAAAACCGCTACGCTAGATCGCATTACTACGGTCACGGACCTTGCCGCCGGGGTAGCCAAGGCGGACTTGGTGGTGGAAGCAGCCACGGAAAACGTCGATCTCAAGCTGAAGATTTTTCAGCAAATGGACGAAGCGGCTCCGGCGGGAGCTATCCTAGCCACCAATACTTCTTCTATTTCGATTACCAAAATAGCAGCAGTCACCCAGCGTCCTGCTCAGGTCATCGGTATGCACTTCATGAATCCCGTTCCGATTATGAAATTGGTAGAAGTCATCCGTGGGTACGCCACTACGGACGCCGTTACGGAGCGTATCATGGCGCTCTCGCGTAAGCTGGGTAAGGTACCCGTTGAAGTAAACGATTACCCCGGTTTCGTTGCCAACCGCATCCTCATGCCGATGATTAACGAGGCCATCTACACCCTTTACGAAGGAGTAGCGGGTGTAGAAGAAATCGACACGGTCATGAAGCTAGGCATGGCACATCCGATGGGACCCTTACAGCTCGCTGATTTCATTGGTCTGGACGTCTGCTTGTCGATTTTACGTGTTCTGTACGACGGTTTTGGCAACCCCAAATATGCACCCTGCCCATTGCTGGTCAACATGGTGACGGCAGGCAAACTGGGCCGGAAGTCTAAGGAAGGATTTTATGATTACAGTCACGGTTGGAAGGAGTTAGTACTAGCGGCAGCGTTCCAATAATTTCAGCGTTTTGTTAAGTAGACTTGTTCTGCTAGAGCCTCAAACGGCTACAAGCGCCAAATTTTCTCCTGAATTTCGTTAAAAAGCCTCGCCGTA
>JBCDIR010000764.1:0-2166 GCA_038748735.1 Bacteroidota bacterium
CGCGAGGGGTTGATGCGGATGGAACCCGCGCTAAAGAATAGCGGTTACGAAGTCGTCCGCGTCAAGACCATCGTTAACCTCGCCCCCGCCGATATCCGTAAGGAAGGTGCGGCCTACGACTTGCCGATTGCCCTGGCCTATTTAGCGGGTAGCAAACAGGTCGAAATGCCCGAACTGGACCGTTACGTCATCATGGGCGAGTTGTCCTTAGACGGCAGTTTACGACCCATCACGGGCGCTTTACCCATCGCTATTCAGGCCAGGCGGGAGCAATTTAAAGGCGTTATTTTGCCCAAAGAGAACGCCCGCGAAGCGGCCATCGTCAACGACATCGAAGTCTACGGCGTCAGCTCGCTAGCGGAGGCGGCCGATTTTCTCAACGGGCAGTTGGAGCTGTCTCCCACTTTCGTGGAAACGCGGGATGAGTTTGCCGCCAACGTCAGTAATTACGAAGTCGATTTTGCCGACGTACGCGGACAGGAAAACATCAAACGTGCGCTGGAAATTGCCGCAGCGGGTGGGCACAACGCCATCCTCATCGGTCCACCCGGGGCCGGAAAAACGATGCTGGCCCGCCGGATGCCGACCATTTTGCCTTCGTTAAACTTGCACGAAGCCCTGGAAACGACCAAAATCCATTCCGTAGCCGGAGTGTTGTCCAAAGGCTCGGCCCTCGTGACCCAGCGGCCTTTCCGCTCTCCTCACCACACCATTAGCGATGTAGCGCTGGTCGGCGGTGGGAGCAATCCGAGTCCGGGGGAGATCAGTTTGGCACACAATGGTGTATTGTTCTTGGACGAGTTACCAGAGTTCAAGCGCAGCGTACTAGAGGTCATGCGACAGCCAATGGAAGAGCGCCGCGTCACGATCTCGCGGGCGCGGGTGACGGTGGATTATCCCGCTAGTTTTATGCTCGTAGCGTCGATGAACCCCTGTCCCTGTGGTTACTTCAATCATCCCGAGAAGGAGTGCGTTTGTGGCCCGGCGGTGGTACAGCGCTACCTCAACAAAATCAGCGGCCCGCTACTCGACCGTATTGATCTGCACGTAGAGGTGACGCCCGTTTCCTTTGAAGAACTATCGAGCAACGAACGCCCCAGCATCACCAGCACGGACATCCGCGAACGGGTCGTGGAGGCCCGCGAACGGCAAGTGGCCCGCTTCCAAGACCTGAATAACATTTACGCTAACGCTCAGATGCCCAGCCGCATGGTGCGCGAGGTTTGCCAGATCGACAAAGCGGGCAGCGTGCTCATCAAGAAAGCTATGGAACGCCTGCAATTGTCGGCCCGTGCGTACGACCGTATTCTGAAAGTCGCCCGCACCGTAGCGGACCTCAGCGGCAGTGAAAACATCAAAATAGAACACCTCGCCGAGGCGATTCATTTTCGCAGCCTGGACCGGGAAGGATGGATGGAGTAACGTCTCGAAAATAAGCCGTTTTTACCCGCGCTTAAACCCCTCGAATCCCAGTAATTTTTCGTATTTTTGCATGATTTGACGAGTCAAAAATCGGCTGGTATAAATCTGAACTTGAATACAAAAAACATATGGCTCAACAGACAAACTACGGTGCGGATAATATTACGGCGCTCGAAGGATTAGAAGCCGTTCGCAAGCGTCCAGGAATGTACATTGGCTCAACGGACACTAAGGGTTTGCACCACTTGGTTTGGGAGGTTGTAGATAACTCCATTGACGAACATTTGGCGGGCTACTGTAGCCAAATCGACGTCATTATCCACGAAAATAATTCCATTACCGTCAAAGACAACGGGCGGGGAATTCCAACGGGTATGCACGCTAAGTTGCAGAAGTCGGCGCTCGAAGTCGTAATGACGGTACTACACGCCGGAGGTAAATTTGATAAGGATACTTACAAAGTTTCCGGCGGTCTGCACGGGGTGGGCGTCAGTTGTGTGAATGCTTTATCGGCCGAATTGCGCGCCGAAGTACACCGCAATGGCGAGGTCTTCGAGCAAATTTACCGTCAGGGTAAACCCCAAGCGGACGTTAAAGTCATTGGCAAGACCGACATCACGGGCACAAATGTGACCTTTGACCCCGACCCCGAAATCTTCGAGGAGCTGGTCTATAATTACGATACGCTGGCCCACCGTCTGCGAGAGTTGGCCTACCTCAACTCCGGCCTAACACTGATGCTCA
>JBCDIR010000765.1:0-2158 GCA_038748735.1 Bacteroidota bacterium
CCGAAACTTCAGCCTTAACAAAGCACTAGCAAGATACGTCAAAATGCGTTGGGTTGCCATTTTTGCCAGAATACAATTATTTTGTGAAATGACCACTCACTACCTTTTGGCGATTTTAGATTGGGGTCTCGGCCACGCTAGCCGTTGTGTGCCCTTGGTTCGTCAGTGGCAAGTGGAAGGCAAGCGAGTAACGGTAGCGAGTTCGGGTAAGGCACTGGCCTTTTTACGACGGGAATTGCCAAGCGTTCCACGCCTAGAATTACCTGCCTACGCCATCCGCTATCCTACGGGGAATATGGTGTGGAATATGGCTGCGCAAGCGCCCAAAATTGCACGAGTTATCCTGCGGGAACGACGGGTACTGAACAAATTTTTAGCAAAAAATAAAGTGGATAAAATCGTCTCTGACGGTCGCTTTGGTTGTTTCAGCAACGCCGTGTCGAGTGTGTGGCTGGCGCATCAGCTACAAATTCAGCACGATAATTTTTGGGTGCGCAGCTTGGCCAATGCGGGTTACCACCGTTGGATAAAGCGGCACTTTGAGGAAGTTTGGGTGCCGGATTTTCAAGGAGCGGATAGTTTGGCTGGGCAACTAGCCATCCCCATCAGCGGACTTACGCATCAGTATATAGGACCGCTTTCACGTTACGCTGGGTCGTCAATAGCACACGATGCAACTACCTATGATTACCTAGCCCTGTTGTCTGGTCCCGAACCACAACGCAGCTTGCTGGAACAACAATTGCTGCAGTGGCTACCGACGATTGGAAAACGCTGTTTGCTGGTGAGGGGCGTACCTGGTTCGTCCACAATTGTGGGAAATGAAAACGGTGTAGCTACCGTTGACTGGCTGTTGGGTGATGAACTGCTGCAACACGTGCAACGGAGTAAGCAGTTGATTTGCCGTTCGGGTTATAGCACATTGATGGATTTGTATTTTTGGCAAAAACCAGCGCTCCTCATTCCCACCCCCGGACAGACGGAGCAGGAATATTTATCTGAATATTGGGCAGCGCAAGGTTGGGCCAGGACTGTTCCACAGTAGGTGGTGACCCACGTGTCAACCCACAAAAAATATCCACGTGTCAACCTATTACGGATTATCCCTGGGTCGAAACGGGCCGTTTATGGGTCGATACACGATTCATCCCTCGGGTCAACAAATGGGCCATTTACGGGACAACACACGATTCATCCCCCGGGTCGACACATGGGCCATTTACGGGACAACACACGATTCATCCCCCGGGTCGACACATGGGTCGACCCCTAGAAGGGCAACTGTTCCACGTCCACGTTCCCGCCCGTTAGGATGATGCCGATGGTCTTTCCGCGAAACAGCTCGGGGTACGTTAAGACCGCAGCGAGCGGCACCGCACAACTCGGTTCAATAATGATTTTCATCCGCTCCCAAATGAGGCGCATGGCTCGTACGATCATCGTTTCCTCCACCCGGAGCACGTCCTGTACGTGTTCCCGAATAATCTGAAACGTTTTGTCCGACAAGGGCGTACGCAGACCGTCCGCGATGGTATTGGTTGTTGCGTTACGCTGTATGGCACCGCTGTGAAACGAGCGGTAGGCGTCGTCCACCTCATAGGGCTCGGCGGCCCAGACGAGGGTGTTGTCCGTAAAATAGTGCGCCGTCAGCGCCGTACCACTCATCAGCCCGCCGCCGCCGACGGGTGCTAACAGGGCATCGAATTGGTCGACGGTAGCGTCTTCCAACAGCTCTACCGCTGCGGTGGCTTGCCCCGTAATGACGTTATAATTATCGAACGGATGAATGAAATAGGCCCCCGTTTCAGCGACGACTTCTGCTAATTTGGCCTCACGCGCTTCGGGGGTACTGGCACAAAAGATGATCTCGGCCCCGTAGCCCTTGGTGGCAGCTACCTTCACGCTGGGGGCGTTCTCTGGCATAACGATGTGGGCTGGCACGCCGAGAGCTTGGGCTGCCCGGGCCACTGCCTGCGCGTGGTTACCCGAACTATGGGTCGCTAAACCTCTAGCCCGATCTTCGGGTGACAGCCGAAGTGCAGTATTTGCCGCACCCCGCATCTTGAACGCCCCGATTTTTTGAAAATTTTCGCATTTGAAGTGTATCTCCGCGCCCGTCAACCCGTTAAGGGAACGAGATGTAAGTACCGGTGTTCGG
>JBCDIR010000766.1:0-2158 GCA_038748735.1 Bacteroidota bacterium
CGCAAGCCGGGCTAAGACGTACCTGCACCCTACCTACGGTCTCCATTATCACAAAGAAAACAAGCAGCAACGCCATCAACTTGACCTTCGTTTCAGTAATAATGGGGGTGCCACTAACGCACGTTCGCTGAGGTACAAAATTATCCATCCAGCATTAACGTATACTTACCAACTTAAGCTTAATCAGTGGTGGTTGGGGGCGTATTTCAATAGTTCTTCCCTGCTCTTGTTTCCACAACACGATACCGATTTGTTTGAAGATAATCCTAACAGCTACACCGTCACCAATGGCTTTGGCTTCGCGTTAGATCGGCGGACAACGATCTGGCAGCGTCCAGGTCAACGGCTAGATTTGAGTCTGGGCATCCGTAGTGCGCTAATTACTAATATTGTCCGTCCTCCACACACATCTGCGGGATACTTGCCAGGAGGTACTCCTTCGCCAGCTAACGAAGTGTCGGAACCTACCCCGCTCAACAGTGGCAAGTGGTACAGCTACGGAAAGCACCAATCCTGGCGTTTGCAAGCAGGTCTGCGGTATGAATTAGGCCAACATCTTTCCGCTAACTTGAACTACGCCCTCAGCTGGCAACGCGTTGGTGGCGTGCAACCTTTATCTCACTTTTATCAACAAATAGAACTGGGATTGGGCTGTCGGTTTTAGTTGACCAAAAGATTTTTATTGAATCATAAAAGGTGGTAACACTTTCGGCAACCAACAGATCAACGCATGAGAATATTTATCACTGGACATTCGTTACAATAACGAATTTCATCAAAAAGACTTTATGAACACAATATTCATAACGTCTAAAAAATAAAACCCTCATGCGATTTTTAACTTCACTGATTTGCTTTTTATTAATAATCACCACCCTGCAAGCACAGACGGACAACTGCCGTCCACTGCTGCCAATGGCCGTAGGAACGGAATGGGAAATCACTCATTACAACGCCAAAGGTAAAGCCGAAGGAAGCATGACGCTGCAACTGCAAGATGTCAAAGAAGAAGGTGACGCCAGTGTCTACACCATCTTTTTCAAAGCCTACGACAAGAGAAACGAAGAAATATACGAACACACCTACGAGGCGCGCTGCAGCGAAGGCGAGTTTAGCGTAGACATGGACTACTTCATGAACGGCGAGATGATGGAAGCTTTTGGCGAGATGGATGTCTCCGTGGAAGGGACCGACCTAAAAATGCCCGATTTTTCCACGCCCGCCGGGACAACCTTACCCGACGGAGAAATGAACATCAACGTTGATACGGGCACTGCCTTCAACATCAACATGACGACTCGCATTACTGATCGCAAAGTCAGCGCCCACGAATCCATCACCACGCCCGCCGGTACTTTCGACTGTATGGTAGTGGAACAAAAGATGGAGGTCAAAGCCATCGTCAAGACGGAGACTAGCTCGAAGGAATGGTTCGCCCCGGAAGTGGGCATGGTCCGCAGCGAGTCGTATAACCGCAAAGGAAAACTGGAGAGCTACAGCGAACTGACCAAGATTACTTATCCGTAGGAAAGGAGAGCGTCAGGGCGACTGTCGGGGCGACCCAATGTGGTCGCCCTAGCCGTCGCCCCGATGGTTTCGGTCAATATCCGTAAATTTGCGGTATGACCTTACACCAAATCGAATTTAAGGGCAGTTATCCCGAGCAACGGCAGGCCCCTAAGGACGGCAAGCCAGAATTTGCCTTCATCGGACGTTCCAACGTGGGTAAGTCCTCCCTCATCAATATGCTGACGGAACGCACGAGCCTGGCGCGTACCTCCAACGTGCCGGGGAAGACCCAACTGCTTAACTACTTTCTCATTAACGACAGTTGGTACCTCGTTGACCTACCGGGCTACGGTTACGCACGGGTGTCTAAGAAACTACGGCGGCAGTGGTGGCTGATGATGGACCACTACTTCAAGAAGCGGGAGACACTCTGCTGTGTTTTTGTCTTGTTGGACAGCAACGTTGGTCCGCAGAAAGTCGACCTTGACTTTATCAACTATTTGGGAGAACAACAACTCCCTTTCATTATTTTGTACACCAAATCAGATAAAACAAAAACGAAGGAAGACCAGTTACAACAAAATATTGCCGATATTAGAGCGGCTCTTCTGGAGCACTGGGAATCTCTCCCGCCGGACATCATCACGAG
>JBCDIR010000767.1:0-2157 GCA_038748735.1 Bacteroidota bacterium
GAGACCGTCACCGATGGCCGGATAGCCGCTGATATTGGGATCACCCGTAGCTACGTAGATGGTCTCGGGATTGCTGGGGTCGAACGTAATATCGGCGATGGCTAAGTAGGATTGCTCATCGAAGACGGGTTGCCAGGAACCACCCGCGTCTACCGAGCGCCATACGCCTCCACGGGCAAAACCTGCGAATAGGATATCGTCATTGGTCGGATGCACCGCAACGGTATTGATTCGCGCGCCGATATTCCCCGGTCCCGTCGTAATCCAGTCGAGTTCGTAGCCGGGCCAGGTTCCTTTTTCTAGGGCTTGTAGGCGCGCCGACTGCATGCCCGAAAGGTAGGTGTTGATACTCAACTCTCCGTCGGGCCAAGAGCGTTGTAGGTACCAATCGTCATTGGGGCGCTGGGGACCATCTTGTGCGAAGACCTCCGTAGTAGCGGGCGCATCCACTTTTTCGGTGGGCTGACACGCTAGTAGAGTTACGGCTAAAATAGAGACACATAGTAAGCGATAAAAAGTAGACATATTACAGGGTTTGAACGAGTATTCCGCAAGATAGTGGTCTCTGTCTACTTGATTTAGTCTTTTTTCGGAAGATTTCGTTGCCTAACTGACGTATTATTTATTCCAACTTTAGCAATCCACACTTGTAGCGCTTGCCTTTCACGGCCGTGAGCAGCAGGTGCGTAGCGGAATAATCGGACTGGCGGGGAATAAAAGTCATATCAATTTCTCGGCTGGAGAATAGTGTTTCTTGGGTAGTGATTTCCCCATTTTCGTCAATCACGGACAAGTCGGTATAGCGCCCACGACCGCGGCCTTCACCCCGCAGCTCGCGGCGTTCTTCGCTATTTTTAAAATCATTGTAAATAAGGTAAACTTTGCCGTTGGCCAGTGCCATGGCGTAGGAGGTCATGCCGAAGTTTTGGCTCCTGAACGCTTTATCAATCTTTTGGATGTTGAGTAATTCGCCCTCGGCTGAAAAGCGCGGTAATACGATTTGGTTAGAATGGTAAACCGTGCGCTCCTGCCAAGTATTGTTCGGCCCCATGCTTTGCGTGACCGTCACGAAAAATTCTTCCGCAATGAATCCCAGGCTACCGTCGGCAAATTGGAGGAAGTTACGAATACGGAAGTTACTATTCAAACCGCGATCCTGTTTAGCCGCTCGTCGTGTGACCAAGTCGGCCAAAAATTCCCGGTCTAGTGGGTGCATTTTGCTATCTACCGTATTGTTGGTCACGTTCACTCGGTTGAGAAACAAACCTTTCAAGCCACTGCGCCGCTCGTTTGTCGTGTAAAAACCGCCCACGAGGAAGTTAGCCGAGTTCGCATCGGGAAAAAACAGGCCAGCGTACTGCGGAGCAGTGCCCTCCTCCAGCGTAATATCGAAGGTTGCTAAGTCATTTTCCGTGACTTTGAAAACTTTATAATCGTAGCGCGGCAAGCCCCGGTCTTCTTTTTTGACGAATAAAGTGGGACGGTCCAGCAGCCGGGCCAGCAAATACAGTGTGCCGTCATTGCTGACCGTTGTTTGGATAACTTCCAGGAAGCGATCGTCGTAGGGAAACGCCTGTACTTTCTTCCAACGGAGGTTGAAGGCTTCGTCAAAAACCGCGATGGCGTAGGCATCGTTACTATCCCGTGCGCGCGACGACAAAACGTTCACGAAAGCCACCTGCGAGCTGTCGGGGCTGACCGTCAAATTATCGACGATGTCGCCGCCGAGGTTGTTGTTGACGCTGAACACATTGAACAAAAACTGAGCTTGATAAGCGTGCGAATACGCCCGTTTGATCTCCCCAAATTTATTGTTCTTAAAGGGGCTAACGTACAGGCTCCACGTATCGGCTCGTTTGTCAAACTCGGCAAAGTACGCAAAACGTCCCGCGCGGGTTTCCACAAAATCTTTGAGCTTGAGGTCCTGCTTACCAAAGCGAAAATTGATAGCGCTGTTGGCAATCAGACGGTGGTCCATACTAAAACTGAGGAGCGTATTGCTCTTGCGCGGGCGCATCACGAGGTGATAGGCATCGTCCGTCAAACCTACTAATCGGTAATTGGAAAACAGCCCTCCTTCGCGGCGGTTTTCGGGCCCCCAGTCGATGGTGTAGGGTTGGCTTGCCAGGAAAGGCAAAACAAAGAATAACGCGAGAA
>JBCDIR010000768.1:0-2157 GCA_038748735.1 Bacteroidota bacterium
GATGTCAAACATCCCCATCTGACTGACGGCCATGAGTACCACGCCGATGGCCGCAATGCCGGACCCCGCCGCTAGGTTAGGGGAGAGGTTAGCCTTATCGGGAAATAGGCGATCGTCCGTGAAGTTGTCCGCATTGTCCACGAACTGTGCAAACTGATCTTGCAAGTCGCGCAGCACGTTTTCCCGGCGCTCGGCGATGTCGCTGAATATTTCGTGGTCGTTTTTCAGGATGGTTTAGCTAGAGCGGATTTTTAGGTCAATAATTTTTGCCATCTGCTGGATGCTGCCCGCCAGGTCGACCATACCGGTATTGAGGCGCTGTTGAAGGGCGTCGTTGAGTTCCGTTTCTAGCGATTGGGCCAGGTCCTCTAGCCACTTTTGGGGTGTATTGGCCTTGTTGAAAATACCACTAACTGAGCGTTTGAGTAAGCCAAAAAGACTCAGTCCCGCGCGTAGTTCACTACTCTTTTTGGTAGTAATGCGGTCGTAGGCTCCGAGCAAAGCATCGGACAAAAGGGCCACTTGTTGTTGGCTCTTATGCTCTTGTTCGTCGAGTGTACTTTTGATTTCGGCGCGGAAGGCTTCGTCGGCAGCAAACTGCTGCTGGCGAAGGTGGAGCCCCTCGCTAATGCGTTCGCTGATTTTCTGAGCCGTACGGACGGTATTGCCCAATTTGAGCGCGGGTGCTTGCCCGCCGGTGATGTTTTCTTTGATGTAAGTACGTAGTGGACCGTAGCCGCTTTCGACGGTGTCCCCTTCCTGCTCCTGCTTGGCGGAAACGGCGAAAACGTTCGGTTCCGCAATTCCTTTTTTAACGGCATAATCCCGTACGCCTTGTACATTTACAGCTAGGTCGGCGGCGGGTAGGAGGTCTTTTTGTTGCAACACAAAAATCACCTTCTTACGCCATTCGCCCTGGATGAAGTCAAAGAAGGTCCAGGCCGATTGGCGGTAGGGGTTTTTGGCCTCAAACACAAAAACGATGAGGTCCGAAGCGGGTACGAAACGCTCCGTTATTTCCTGGTGGTGTTCCGCAATGGTATTCGTCCCCGGCGTGTCCACGATGGCCACATCCTTAAGTACTTTGACGGGTAACATGATCTTTTTGAGGTACTCATTGACCATCAACTCGGCCCGTTCTTCTCCGTAGATGATTTGCTGGATGGTATCCGTCATCGGTTGCGGAGCTACCTTCGTGATTTCTTCCCCCGTGGCCAACAAAGCGTTCACAAAACTACTCTTCCCAGCTTTTACCTCACCGACGATTACGAACATGAACGGGTCGTGCAGCCGATTACGCAGATCACTCAGCGTTTGGCTCATTTCGTCGTGGCCGATGCGGATGGTCAACTCGTGTAGGTCTTTGATGACCTCTTCGAGCTGCGCCCGCTGCGTTTGGAGTTGTTGGTTGAGCAATTTCATGTAGTCTCTTCGGTTTGGTGGCCAAGATAGGGATTAGACTAGTGATTCTCCTGACTCACGGTGGTGATCGGGTCATAAATGGCAACTTCATAGTTGCGATAGGTACAAATCCGCTTGCGGTCCCTGACAAAAGAGGAGGTCCAAAATACTCAGATTGTCCACGAATCCGTGACGCTCTTGAAATACTTGGCCGTAGGGCGGAAACGGTAAGTCTGTTTCGTCATTAGGACGCACTCCCGCACGCAGGTCACGGCCCGCGACTGCCACTTCGTAACGCTCGGTTAACTGCACGGACCTATCCCATTGCAAACAACCCAAAACCCACGTTAAAAGTTCGTAGTTTAAATCCCATAGAAAGATATAACGCCGCTCGTAAAAAGTCGCTAGTTCATCCGCATAATACGGATAAAAAGGTGAATTACCGTAAGCAGAGCGGATGCTTTGCCAGTGCTGGTGTCGCCAATTTTCGTAGTAGGCTAGGCGTACGTCCCGAATCGGCTGTTGCTGGTTTTTACCTTTCGCGAGCGGTAAACTCAACCGTTGTATCCCGTTGGCTCCCACGATACGGCAGCGGTTGCGCCCCGAGCGCTTTTGGTAGTGCTCGTGCGCCTCGAGTACGATGGTGTCCGCTCGCTGCAACTGGTGGAAGTACGCAATGGACGGCAAGTAATGGAGGGGGAGTAAAGTCAATTTAAAGGTGGATTATGCGAATCAATAGCTAAACGTATAATTACC
>JBCDIR010000769.1:0-2156 GCA_038748735.1 Bacteroidota bacterium
CAACTTCGTAGACGGCACGCGTCAAATTCCTTCCAGTGGTATGCAGTTGGCCTTGTTTCAAGCCAGCGTAACGGCTAGTGGTGATTGGACTGACGTCCGTCCGTTTCCCTTCAACGGGTCAGAATACTCTACGGGTTACGCCAGTTTTACGCCCGACGGAAACGGGATTTACTTCGCTTCTGATCGTCCGGACGGCTTCGGCGGCTACGATATTTACGTGTCTTATTTAGTCGGCAACTCTTGGAGTACGCCCGAAAACTTGGGTCCCGTCGTGAATTCGCCGGGCAATGAATTGACGCCGTTTTACAGTGAGAATAGTCTTTACTTCGCCTCCGATTGGCACCACGGATTAGGTGGTCTGGATATTTTTCGCGCCCAAGTGGAAAACGAGCGTTGGACGCAGATTTTTCACATGGGAGCGGCCATCAACTCACCGCGTGATGATTACGGCTACATCTTCAACGATTCGCGCAATCTTGGCTACATCGTCAGTAACCGTACGGGCGGTAAAGGCAACGAAGACATCTACCGCGTGACGCGTTCGGCGGATAACGTGACTTTGGTGATCAAAAACGCCAGCGATGGCGCACCTTTGGCCGGCGCTATCGTCGATTTCATTGAGTGTGGCGAAGGTGCTTACCAAGCGAACCAGCAGGGACTGTACACCTTTCAGGCTATGGAAGGACTAAATTGTAACCTAGTCGTGCGTAAAGACGGCTATTCGAGTACTTCCGTTCCGCTCAGCACTACGGGTCAAGGCGAGCAAAAAGAGATCATTGTCAACCTCAACAAAATCAGCGAAATCTATCCCGGTAAGGTAGTCGATAATGCTACTCGTATTCCGCTTCAGGGGGTGGTCGTACAGATGGTTAACCAATCGACGGGAGCCACGGTAGAAGCCGTTACAGATGTGAACGGTGACTATTACGCGGCGCTGGCGCCTTTCACTTCTTACAACTTTGCGGTAACCAACCCGGGTTACCAAGACATTGTTTTTGCGTTGCCCGTTGGTGACGGTCAAAACCGCAATTTGCTGGGAGTCATTGGTATGCAGCCCGGTTATTCGAGTGGTACGGCGGGGTCTACGGTAACGCCTAACCCTGGGGCACCCATTACGCCGGGGGGGAACGTCACGACGACTCCGCAAACGGTACAGGGAGGTTATGCCGTGCAAATTGCGGCTGTGAGTGCCTTTAAGCCGGAGCGCTTTGGTGATTTGTATCCGATTGGCCAAGTTTACAGCGTAGCGGACGGCGGACGGCAAAAGGTGCGCGTAGGTCCCTTCGCTACCCGTGCGGAGGCTGACCAAGCGTTGCGCCAAATCAAGAACCGGAGCTACCGCGATGCCTTCATCGTTACGGAAGCAGGAACAACCACCCAGCCCGCTGCTCCGACTTCACCTGTTCAGCCTACGTATCCGCAAACGAATCCTAATCCTCCGGCCAACTACGGCTTTATGGTGCAATTAGCAGCCTACTCCAATACGGCCTACTTTGACCGGGCTAAGGCCGAGCAACTCGGAGTCGTAACTTCCCGCCCTAAGGGTAACCTAACGGCGATGCTGGTGAGCAATATTGCTACCCTCGGCGAGGCACGGACCATCCGGAATCGCGCCCGCGCGCAGGGGTGGAACGGTGCTTTCATTGTACAGGAGCAAAACGGTACTTTGCAGAAAGTCGAATAAGTTGTTGCGTCAGTAGCGGGAATTACCTACTTTTGCCGTCCGATAAGCTGCCCGGGTGGTGGAATTGGTAGACACGCAAGACTTAAAATCTTGTTCCCATCTGGGAGTGCGGGTTCGATTCCCGCTCCGGGCACTTTTCTAATCCCGAATTTTCGCTAGCACGAAGATTCGGGATTTTTTGTATCGGGTTAACATTATTCACGGTGTTCCATCACTTCGGATACTTATTCAATGCATTTAGCACGTCTTCGCCTACTTCAGTTCAAGAACTACGCTGCCAGCGAGTTGCGATTAGCTCCGCAACTCAACGCTTTTGTGGGCCAGAATGGGATGGGGAAAACCAATTTGCTCGATGCCATTTATTACTGCTGTATGGGCAAGAGCTACTTTGGCCTACGCGACACGCATTTGGTGCAGCACGGAGCGGCTTTTTTTCGCTTGGAAGCTGATTTTTTTAAACATAACGATCGTC
>JBCDIR010000770.1:0-2155 GCA_038748735.1 Bacteroidota bacterium
CTTGATAATTTACAAAACAGAACGCGTATAACCCGATGCTTTTTAATCTAGCCAATCATGTACACCATACTTGTCTTGAAATTAAATTTTTATTATTATAACAATAACCAAAAATTACACGGCTAGAAATCATTTTACAATAAAAAATTCTAAAAAAGTGTTCTTCGGATATTTATTTTGTACTACACCACCCAAAAGTGACAAGCTCAAATTATAATCTATCCCGGACCTCCGCCAAGACGGACATCCGGGACACCTATACTACTCTGCGGCACGACTCTTCCGCGCGTCGATGAAACTCTTGACGAAGAAGACCATCGCTACGACGGTACTCAACATCATGATGCCAATACGTATCAGTGCAGCGTTATCTCCCCGATCCATAGCGCCCATCAGTGGCTTGGCTAAACCCACTAGGATGAGTAAAGTGAGTAAGACGGCGATGTGAGCGATTACTTTATTCTCGTTTTTCACGCCTTTATTCATCAGTAAAAGCGCTACCCCGATGAAAGTTGGAATCAGGGCCGTAACCGAGGGCGTATCCGATGAAAAATACCCCCAGAGGGATAAACCAATGAGTAAAATTGCGTTGATTAAACTAGCAGTATGTGCTTTCATATTATATTCGTAATTAATTGTTCTGAAAGCCAAATGTACGCATTCTGTTTGAGCTGGTTACCCAAAAACGTCGATTCAAGTAACTACAAATTTCGGCTAATGCTCTATCCCAAAAATAGCTAATAGACTTGTTCTGCGGGTCCTGAATGAGCGAGAGGGCAGCGAATTTTATTCTGAATAAGGCAAAAAACGTAGGCGATCTCGGCTGAGCCGAGACAGCGAGGCTTTTTAACGAAATGCAGGATAAAATCTCGCCACTCGTAGCCATTTGAGGGTTTGCAGAACAAGTCTAATAGTTCGTCCGCCGTTGCCTGGTCGATTTGTAAATAAGGAACAATGAGCTCCGATTCGGCTTTACCCTTCCCACGGTCTTCAATATAAACGCGCTCCACGGCCAGGTACTGATGCCGAGCGCTGGGCAAATGGTAAACGTGAACTTTGACGTATTTCCACGCCTGCCCACTGCCCAATGACAGCATAAATGGTTTTTCGTTATTTAAATATTCTAACGTACAATCACGAGCGATCGCACGTCTCCGGCTTCCGTGCGGAGCCAGTAACTGCCGGCGGGCAATTCACCTAAGGACCATTTGGTGCGGCTGGTTGTCAATACCAGTTTTTTTAGTGGTTGACCACCAGCTGTGTATAAGGTTAATGCTTGCGGCAAGCGCGCTGACGGAATGCTAAGCCAAACTTCGTCACTGGCAGGGTTGGGTTGGAGTTGCAAAACATCACCATCTGCCAAATCACTGACGGACGTGACATTGACCATCAGTTCTTCACAATACTGATTGCTCCCCCAATCATTAGCAGCGATGAGGCATACTTGGTACGTGCCGTTACTCGCGAAGGTATGCGAGGGATTTTCATCCGTACTCGTCGTACCGTCCCCGAAGTCCCACAGCCAACTGGTCGGGTCATTAGTGGAGGCGTCCGTGAAGCTGTAAGTTGCGGCGGCAGCCGTATAGGTGAAAGCCGCTGCGGGCGTAAAATTGGGCAATTCCTCCAACATCATACTATTAACCATGTTGGTGATAATCGGCGGATTGAAATCGAAATAGATACCAGCCGTATTGTCGATACTCGTATTGGGGACTAAGTCCTCCCGCGCGGAGATCGTAAAGTCGACAAAGCCGTGGCTGAGCGGTTCGTTGGTCGTACTGTCCGGTAAGAGGATGTCGCGGAAGTAAAATTCGAGCAAACCTTCGTCGTCCAGCGTCACGTCGTACGGGTGACTACTGCTACCCGGTCGAAAAGTGGACCAGTCCAAGTCGCCCGACAACTGATCGCGTAGTACGACGTTAAAGGCGGTGTCCGTACCCGTATTTTGGAAGCGAATGGTGTACAACAACTCCTCGGCAAAGAGCGTATAGTTTTGGGTGAAGGGCGGCTGCTCCGAGCGGTTGGGATGTACCTGCTTATCGTTAGGATCGTAGGCACAATTGATGACGGAGGTAAAGTCAAAAGTTATAGGGGCCAGGTCTTGTCCCTGAGCACCGCGAGGGATTACGCCCGCTGCTACGCCCATCGTCGTACC
>JBCDIR010000771.1:0-2152 GCA_038748735.1 Bacteroidota bacterium
TACCAGCAGTAGCAGTACGTACAGCCCGATAGCCGGATAAGAATGTAAAGGATGGAAACCGATACTACATCGCTCGGGATCGAAAATTGGATCGGCCAGTAAATGGTCCAGGTCAATGAGCATTGTTGCTAAGAAAATAAGCCAAACTTGACGCCAATTGGAACGAAAAAACAGCCACGCAATCGCTCCCGGCGCAAGGAAATGCAAACTGTAATGGACGATCGGTTGAAGGAGGCTGAGCCAGTCATTAGTTGTCATACTTTGGGACTATCCACTTTTCCATAATAACGTATTGCTGACGCTTTTTAGTAAAGGTTTGAGTCGTTTTTTGCAAACCGAAACGCTCGTAGAAAGCCGTTTTCTCTACGCGCGCGTTGCACCAAATACGTTGAATCGGCAGTGCAGACAATTGATCCAATAAATTGGCTAAGAGCGCCGTACCGTAGCCTTTACCCTGCTCCGCTTCCAGGGTAGCCAACTTGCGGAATTATACTGTTCCCGCTTCGATGAACGCGGACACCACCGCTACGAGTCGCCCTTCTACCAAAAGCCCCAAGTGGAAACCGGACGCATCTTCCGGCAAACGTACGTAGTCCAGCGGCTCGTTGGGCCACATCACGGCGTGGCGAATCGGCCAAGTTTGCTCGGCGGTGATGGTGGCGATCTGCGTCTTTGACTCCATTGCGTATGTTTACGTACTCGTCGTTTCACCCCGCCGCGCGACCAAGCCGACGCACTTCCACCGTAGATAGTTGCCGTGGGCATCTAACGGCTCGTAGATCAACATATCTGTTTTCACTGCACTAATTTCAAAACCTGTAGCTCTTAGCGTGCTGACAAGACGCTCCGGTGGATAGTACTGTGTCCAGTGATCAGCGGATTGAAAATTTAGTGGAGTCACCGGTACCAGTTGTCCCCCCGGACGAAGTACGCGCCACATTTCGCGTAGTCCTAGGAGAGGGTCCACTAGACGGTCCAGTAAAAAACTGCTCAGCACCACATCCTGACTGGCGTCCGCAAAGGGCAGGGCTTCCGCCTTGGCGAGTCCGAGCCGGAGATTCGTCAGCCTGTGACCGGGTAGCTCGTAAATTTGGGCAAACCCCTTAGCACGGTAGTCCACCGTCACGGACTCACCGGCTATCCAGTATTCTTGCGCTCGCCGTAGTAATTGATAACTATAATCGATACCCCAGCAATTGGCTAGCGGCAGGCGGCGGGCTAAACTGCCAATCCAGCGACCTACTCCACATCCTACTTCGACGATGTCGCGTGCGGAAGAAAGATCAAGCTGCGCGTCGGCGAAGTCGAGTGCTTGCTGCCAGGGATAAGTCCCCCACAACTCGTCCACTAGGTGCAGAGCCGTTTGTCGGATGACCGTTGGGTCGTAGCGCTCGTAGGGGTCACGGGCGTAATCGCTGGGTGTTTTTTCACAAAATAGTGGGATGCCCCGGCGGTAAGCAAGCGGTGTTAGCTGGCTCACTTCACCACCAGTTCCAAGTACTCCCGCCCGGCACGACGGGGTAAGCAACTGGCGATATACTTGTTCTCTGCCACCACAAAATAGTGTTGCGCGGTAGCGGCAGGAATCGTGGCCGTCCACTGACCATCACTCGCATTGAGCGTCGTCCGTTGCCAGGGCGCAAAGGCGCTAGTACGGTGATAAATATACGCATCCGTGGCCTCCGTAGCACTCACGGTAAAGGTCGCATCAGTACCCTTCACCGTTACGTCCGGTGTATCCAAAGTGGGAGCTGGTTTTTGCATCAACGGATGCGCCAGAATCTGCTGCGCACGGGCGTCCATCAGTTCGGTAAGGCCGATAATGGTCGAGTTGTCGATCTTGACGCTTTGGCTGAGGTTCTGCTCGTAAGCCGCCATATCGTAGAGGCGTTGCGGTTCTTTGGCAACTTCTTCGTTGATCATTTGGCGAATGGCCGTAGCACGCTCGCGGTACCAACCGTTGCTAAAATTTTCTTCTACTATGGTGCGTATATGCGCTAGATACAGCTTGCGGTAGTGGTTATCCTTCAGGATGTTCGTCACTAAGGGGCGTTGCTGATTGTCGTTTTTATAGTGCAAAAACAAACTCATATCCTGCATGCCTTCGTTGGTCAGTGGCGAGCCGTTAATCGGGTAACGAAAGCCGCCAAAA
>JBCDIR010000772.1:0-2140 GCA_038748735.1 Bacteroidota bacterium
AGTAAAGTCAGTGCAGAATTCAATATGTCGTCTTTGACGGATATTATCTTTTTGCTCCTGATCTTTTTCATGCTCACGTCGACTTTGGTGGCCCCCAATTCGATCAATTTCAACCTGCCGGGCAGTAAGCAGAAGCGGGTAGAAAGCACCCGTAATACGGACGAAATACGCATCAATAAGCGTGGATTGTACTATTTTAACGACCGCAGCGTCTCCATCGTCGAACTCGAAGATCGGATGTCGCGTATGAGCGGCCGTGGTGGTGCGCAACCCGTAGTGGTCGTCTACATTTCGCCCCAGGCCAACGTAGAAAAAGTAGCCGCCGTCATGGACATTGCGCTGCGTTACGATATTAAGCAAGTGACCGCCTCGCGCAAGTAGGGAGTTAGCTAGCAAAGCAACACGTTTACTAAACTTTGAAAGTTTAGTAAACGTATAACCATACAGCTTACAGAACTTAGAACCACTAGAACAACACTAAAAAAAGCAGCGTACTTTTGTGTAAACGGAGGAAAACCAGCATCAACAAGCAGACAAAGTGATTACCGTAGATATGCTAATTACTAAACTGTTGTAGAACCAGCGATTTCAAAAATCGCCATTCCTGGCTCTCGGCTGAGCCGAGACCAGATCAACAATAAAGATATGGAAGAGGTACTCACACCACAAGAATTAGCCAACAAGCGCAAAGGACAAATTGCGGGTGGCATCATGTTCATATTACTGATGCTGATGCTCTTTTTCATCCGCTTTTGGTACCAAAATCCGCCGCCGGGCCAAGAAGGTATCCAAGTCAACTTGGGTATTCCGGACATCGGTATGGGCGATGACTTGACGGCACCACCCGCCGCTGTCTCAGAACCCATTGCGGAAACCCAACCCGAACCAGAGCCCGTAGAAGAGACCACTCCTCCCCCGCCCACAGAGCCAGAACCTACGCCTGAACCGGTAGTGGAAGACGTAGTGACAACGGAGGACCCCGCCGCTATCGCCCTACGCAAACGCCAGGAGCGCGAGCAACGCGAACGGGCCGAAGAACGCCGCGAGCAAGAGCGCCGCGACCGCGAAGCCCGCGAACAAGCCGAACGCGAACGCCGCGAACGGGAGGCCCGCGAAGCCAGGGAACGTGCGGAAGCGCAACGAAAAGCGGATGCTCAAAACACCCGCGACCAGATCGGTGGATTATTCGGTAGCGGTGGCGGCGGTGGCAATACCAATCGCCCCGGTGACGGCGGTGCTACGAATGGCGACCCCAGCTCTACTAACCTGGGGAACAAATCTTTCGGTTCCGGTACGGTCGGTGGTGGCCTGGGCAGCCGGGGCGTATCGAACTCACCGCGTTTGGTCGAAAACAGTCAGGAATCCGGTACGGTAGTCGTTCGCCTGTGTGTCAACGCTAACGGTAGCGTGGACGCCAGCAGCGTGCAAATTACCCAAAGTGGTACGACCACCACGAGTAGCCAACTGCGCAATGCCGCTATTCGCAACGCCAAATCCTGGCGCTTCACCGAAGGCTCCGCTGACCGCCAGTGTGGAACGATCACCTACAACTTTAGCGTGCGCTAATCACCCCCGATTGATCGCGTCCTGCCCCGTTTTACGGTTTTGAAAGGCGTTGTCTTTCAGTTGCCCTAAGTTGACACTGATGCTGAGCCGGAAGTAATTAGAGTTCCATTTGTTGAAGAAGGTGATGTCCGTTTCGGCCACGCTGTAATCGCCATCCGCGCGGACGGTGTGAAAGATGTCGTTAGCCAGCAAGCGAACTCGGAGACGATCCTGAAAAAAGGGACGACTCACGGCTAGCGTCAGGGCCCCAGCACTGGCCCGCCGTACGGTGCCGTCGTTGAGTTCGCTGCGCCACCAAGCAATCAACTCGGCTTGCCAAGCCTTCGGCAACTGAAAACGCTGACTGGTGTAGGCATACCAATAGACCTTGGGCGAACCTGCTGCTACCAATCCAAAGCGATCATTGCGCCCCAGCGAATAAGTCGCCGTGAGCGTATTCTCGGCGGACCACCAGCGCCAACTCCATCCCCGACTAAGGGAACTGTACCACGTTTGTAACCACTCATCATTAACATCCTTGAGGATATAGCTACGGTCCGTTTCGCCGCGCAAGGCAGCCGCTCCCAGCGGATCG
>JBCDIR010000773.1:0-2135 GCA_038748735.1 Bacteroidota bacterium
ATCGTTTTTGAGTATATCTTTGCAGCATAAAATACAATCTATGCTTCGACCACCATCTATTCGTCAGTACTTACTGGCTGCTCTTTTTATCTTGGCGACCCTTGGCCTTCGCGCCCAACTAACTCTCCGCGTAACGTCTCTGCCTGACAACACACCCAACGGTAGTACCCTCCACGCTGCGGGTAGCTTTAACAACTGGAACCCAGCGGACAACAATTTTACGCTCAGCGAAGAGGACGGCGTTTGGACCATTAGTCTGGACGTAGCCCCCGGTAGCTACGAGTACAAATTCACGCGCGGCAGTTGGGCCACGGTAGAGGGCAGTACTGAGGGGGGCTTTCGCCCCAACCGCAGCGTTGACTACGCGGGCGGTACGCAGACCGTGGACCTCACCATCGACGGTTGGGAGGACCAAGCGGGGAGCAACTCTACGGCCAGCGCGAACGTAGAAATCCTGGCCGAAGACTTCTTCATGCCGCAGCTCAACCGCAACCGCCGCATCCATATCTACCTCCCACCGGATTATTACACCAACGACCGCTCCTATCCCGTCCTGTACATGCACGACGGGCAGAACCTCTTCGACGCGGCCACCAGCTTTTCGGGCGAGTGGGAAGTCGACGAGTCGCTCAACACCCTATTTGATAATGGTGACCAGGGTGTCATCATTATCGGTATCAACAATGGCGGTGCGGACCGCATTAACGAATACACGCCCTGGGCCAACCCTACCTACGGCGGCGGACAGGGCAGCGCCTACGTTGATTTTTTGGTGGAAACCCTCAAACCTTACGTCGATGATAATTTCCGTACCCTAGCGGATGCGAACCACACGGGTATCATGGGGTCTAGCCTGGGCGGCCTGATTTCGCTCTACGCGGGTATCCGTCACCAGGATGTCTTTGGGAAGGTCGGTGTACTGTCTCCGAGTCTGTGGTTCACGGACGACATCTACGACTTCGTCAGCAGTACGGGCCGTCAAGCTCCGCTGAAAATCGCACTCCTTGGCGGCGAACTCGAATCCGCAACGCTGGTGGCCGAACTCAACGAGATGTACAATACACTGCGCACGGCAGGTTTTACCACCTCGGAACTTTCCTTGGTCACCCACGCCGACGGTCAGCACAGCGAATGGTACTGGCGACGCGAATTTCCTGCTACTTACGAGTGGCTATTTGACAATATCACGCTGGTGGATGCGAGTCCGGCGCTGATGCGGGTCCGGCTGTGGCCCAATCCGACGCGGGACCAGTTGCGTATTGAGGGCCTCCCCGCTGCGGACGGTTCCTGGCGAGCGCAAGTCTACGATATGCAGCGCAAACCACTACAATCGGACACCCTGCGCGATGGGCAATTACCGATTGCTCAGTTACCGTCCGGCAGTTATTTGCTCTATTTGTACAATCAGCAAGCACAGTGGGCGCTGCTGCGTTTCCAAAAAATCTGATGAGCGATACCTTCCAAACACTAGCGGGACCCGCCGAGGGCTTCTTCAAAGATCGGGGCAGCAAATTCTACGCTTACGCCTATTCCGTGGCGAGCACAACGGAAGTACAAGCCCGTCAGGAGGAAGTGCGAAAACTGCACCCCAAGGCACGCCACCACTGCTACGCTTACCGCCTGGGGCTGGACCAGTATAACTTCCGCGCCAATGACGACGGCGAACCGAGTGGGACGGCGGGTAAACCCATTCTCGGGCAGATTGATAGCTTTGGCTTGACCAATACCTTCATCGTGGTGGTGCGGTACTTCGGGGGGACGCTACTCGGGGCATCAGGACTCATTAATGCTTACCGCAAAAGTGCGGCGGATGCCCTGCAACGTGCGGTGCTGAAAACGGTCATTGTGGAAGATCATTTCACTTTGCAGTTCGATTATCAGCACCTGAGCAAGGTGATGAACACTGTTTCCAAACCGCCCTTCCGCATCGTCGAACAACGCTTCGAGTTGACGGCTGAACTGGACATTGCCATCCAACGTTCTCTTGTTACGGAAGCGTTGGATCGCCTCAAAGCGGCGGTTGCCGATGTTTACCTAGAAGAAGTGAAAGATTTGGAACGGATTGACGGATTTGCCATCGTTCCTAATGAACTTGTTTAATAATGTCTGCGTCCCTCAATTAGCACCAAAATTGC
>JBCDIR010000774.1:0-2128 GCA_038748735.1 Bacteroidota bacterium
CGATCCGGCGCGCATTCAGGAATTGCAAGAGCGTTTGGATTTAATTTACAAATTGCAGAAAAAGCACCAGGTTGCTTCCGTTGCGGAACTACTCCAAATTCAGGAAGACTTTAGCCAGCAATTACGGGGCTTTACCCACCAGGACGAAGAAATCAACCGCCTCCGCACCGCCGTTACCGAGGCGGAGACCCAGCTACGGGAACAAGCCGCTCAACTGCGCCAGCACCGGGAACGGGTGGCCCCTGGTTTTGCCAAAAAAGTGGGCAAGACGCTCGCCGGGCTAGCCATGCCCGCCGCGCAACTGGTAGTTGATATGCAGCCGCAGGAGCAACCCGGCCCGACGGGAATGGACGAGGTGCAGTTCTTGTTTTCCGCCAACAAAGGAAGCACGCCTAAACCCATCAAAAACGTGGCTTCGGGTGGAGAACTGTCTCGCCTTACCTTGGTCACCAAGTCCTTGGTAGCCGACGCTATGGCCTTGCCGACCCTGATTTTCGATGAAATTGACGCGGGGGTCTCCGGTGATGTCGCCCTGAAAATGGGACAGATTTTGCAACAACTCAGTAGCCATCACCAAGTGGTGGTCATCACCCACTCGCCCCAAGTAGCGGCCCACGCCAACGAGCACTTCTTCGTGTACAAAAAAGAAGCTGCCGACCGGACCATGACCAAAATCCGGGCCTTGCAACCGGACGAACGCGTACGCGCGCTGGCCGTCATGCTCAGCCAGAATCCGCCCAGTGAATCGGCGCTGGAGAATGCACGGGAGTTGATTGCGGGCGTTTAAATCTACGCCTGATTACTACGAATTACGTCACTTAAGCGGTCAATAGCCTCGGTCATTTCCGCTTCCGTCAAGGAGGCAAAGCCCATTCGGATGGCATTGAGGGATTGCCCATTTACATCCTTGAAGACACATTTGGGAATTTGTAAACCCTTTTCTAAGGCCCGTTTACGGGTCTGAATAATGTCGACTTGGGAAGGGTCAAAACTTACCCAGGCTGCCAAGCCACCTTCGGGATTTTTGAACCGGACGTACGCGCCTAACTTTTGCCGTAAAATAGTACAAAAATGATCCCTTCGCCGGTGGTATACCTTCAGCGATTTTTTGAGGTGTCGCCGTATTTCGCCATCCTCATACAGCATTGCTACCGAGCGTTCAAGGGCCATATTACCGTGGCAATCTAGGAAGCGACTCAAACGCGAAAGTTCCTGGATGAAGTCCGACGGGGCGGCAATAAAACCGATACGCAGACCAGGAGCCACCGTTTTGCTCAGTGATCCCACGTAGATAACACTGCCGTGACGGTCCGAGCTGGCCAACGGAAGAATGGGGCTACTGGCGTAGTGATAATCGTAATCGTAGTCATCTTCAACGATAGCAAAACTGTACTGTTCGGCCAATTGTAGCAAGTGCATACGGCGCTGAGCGGAAAGGCTGACGGTGGTAGGGTTATGATGATGCGGCATGATAAAGACAGCGCGGGGCGGACCCTGCTGAGCGCAAATTTTGGCGATGTACGCTACGTCTATGCCGTCTTTGTCAACGGGTACTTCCTGAAGTTGCCCGCCCGCAATGCGGATGATATTATTCGCAACTTTGAACCCCGGATCGCCAACGATTACTCGCTCTCCCGTCCGCAATAGGGCTTGGAAAATGAGGCTAAACCCCATCAAGCTACCCCGAGTGATGATAATATTATCGTCTTTCAGTGGGATACCCCGCGTGCTGCGGAGATAGTCGCAAACGGTCTGGCGTAGTTGTGGGTCCCCCGTAAAATTATTAGAATAATTGAAGAGTTTTGCCAGCCGACGGCTGCGCGTAATTCCATTAAGGTGCCGACTTAGCTGTTGCAGCGGTGCGAGGCGCACATCGGGGTAACCTGCGTCGATAATTAGATGATCGGGACGCAGTTTAGGGGCTTGGTAATACTCCAAAAAATCAAAACGGGTCGGCAGGTGAAAGTGAGCCGTAGTACGACCTTTATCGGTAGGGGACGTCCATTGCCTCGTCTTAGTGATGGGAAGACTTTCTTCCACAAAACAACCTTGCTGCGGGCGAATGTTGACCCACCCCTGTGCTTCCAATTCCTCTAGAGCAGCACTAATGGTACGACGGTTGACGGCC
>JBCDIR010000775.1:0-2126 GCA_038748735.1 Bacteroidota bacterium
CGCCCCCTCAATTTTTGTACTTTTGCTACAAGTAATTCATCACCATGGCCAGACCCCGGACTTTCGTGGAAGAAGAAGTGCTCCAGCGAGCCGTAAAACTCTTTTGGGAGAAAGGGTTTCACGCTACTTCTATGCAAGATTTGGTGGAGCGGTTACAGATCAATCGGGCCAGCTTGTACGCTACTTTTGGCGATAAGCGCCAACTCTTCGAGCGGACTATGCAGTACTACCAAACCGTAAGTCACCAGCGCTTGCAACAACATCTGTGGGCGTATGAGCAACCGCAACTCGCCTTTCGGGAGTTGCTTTATCAAACTGCGGCGCAAACCTGTCAGGACCCGAAGCGTAAAGGCTGTTTCTTCGTCAACGTTACGACGGAACTAGCCGCACGGGACGAATCTTTACTCACTTTCTTAAGTAAGAATCGCCTGCAGACTGAGCAGATTTTTTTGGACTACTTACGCGAACGACAAGCACAAGGGTACTTAGCTACGGCTACGGATTTACCCGCCCTAGCCAGTCTTTTATTTACCTTTTACAATGGCTTGCAGGTAACGACTAAATTACGACCCGAGTTAGCAAAAATACAGGCGATGATCGACGTTTTTGTTCGGCAGTTAGCTTAACATGAAATGGGCTGGCCTTCCGCAGAACACCAGCCCATTTTAACTTCTTTCCGTTGAGCGCTTAGATACTCAACGACTTGCGCAGGTAGCGCCCGTACTTGCGTTTGTACACTCGGTACACCCGCTTCATGTGGTGGTAACTGTAAGGGTTGGGGGCCTCGCCGTGGCGGGTGAGGAAACCCTGCTGCTTCATCCACTCGTCATTATAGATTTTGCCGAGGTAGCGACTACCGTGGTCTGGCAATAGCACCACAACCACGTCACTGGGTTTGAGTTGGTGACGTAGCTTAAAGACGGCTTCCATGGCTGAGCCACTCGAATAGCCCACCATTAGACCTTCTTTGCGGGCCAGCGCACGCGCACGTAGTGCACTATTACGATCCGTAACCTTGATAAAATCGTCGATGACATCGAAGTCCACATTATCGGGGATAATGGTTTTTCCTAGTCCTTCGACTTTGTAGGAGTAGATCTCGTTCTTATCAAAAATGCCCGTTTCCCAGTACTTCTTCAGTACCGAGCCGTAGGCGTCCACCGCGATGATCTTGATCGCAGGGTTCATTTCTTTGAGAAACTGCGACGTACCGGATAGCGTGCCTCCCGTACCCGCGCAGCAGACGTAATGGGTGATTTTACCCTCCGTCTGCGCCCAAATCTCGGGACCGGTGGTGGTATAGTGTGCCAATTGATTGTCCTTGTTCCAGTTTTGGCGCAAGTAGACAGAATTGGGAATCTCTTTCTCTAGCGTGGCCGCTTTGGAGTAGTACGAACGCGGATCTTCCGGTTCCACATCAGCCGGACAAATGACGACTTCAGCGCCCAGGCTCCGCAGTAAACCCAATTTTTCCTGGCCCGCTTTACTCGTAACGCAGAGTACGCAGCGGTAACCGCACAGGGCGGAAACCATCGCTAGGCTATAACCCGTATTACCACTCGTAGCCTCGATAACGGTACCACCGGGCTTCAGGCGTCCGCTTTTTTCGGCCTGTTCGACCATATATTTGGCAACTCGGTCCTTGGCCGATTGACCAGGATTGAAGGCTTCTACTTTGGCGTAAACGGTAGCGGGAATGATCCCTTCCGTAATATTTTTGAGCTTAATGAGGGGTGTGTTGCCGATGGTGTCCACAATATTATCGTGCGGAACGGCAGTGTTGGTTTGATAGTTTGCTTGTTGCATAAAAGCAGGCGTTTGCGTAATAAGTAAAGACAATATTACGGTTCGTTTCTACAATCGTATTTAAGACGCGAAATTCGTACTTTGGTCTCAAATCCTTCATCTGAACAATCTGATTCGATGAGTGGTTGGGCGGTTTGCGCGAGTAAATTAACAAAACAAAGTGGAAAAGCGTCTACTCTTAAGGGGTTAAAGTGTTATCAAGCAGCACATTTGTTTTGGTAAATTACGCGCTTTAAAGGGCGTAAAATTACGCAGTCGCTGTTAATTCAACGTTAATTTAAGCTTTTACAATCGCAATGGGGAAGCAAAAAACAGTAGTC
>JBCDIR010000776.1:0-2126 GCA_038748735.1 Bacteroidota bacterium
CTTCGGGCAGGTGGTGGTAATTCGGAAGTTGGTGCAAATGGAGGGATAATAAGTTTACTTGCCGACTACGCAAAAACCTTGCGCACTTTGCGTTCACCTTTGTTTTATTACTACTGGCTCACGTTAGTGACCAGTTATACAACTAGGTATCATGAAACAAATCACCGGAAAGACTTTAGTGCAAATGGGCTACCAGCCTGGCAAGTGGTTCAAAACCGCCCTAGCTTACGCCAACGAAAACGCGTTGACGGGGCAGGCGTTAACTGCATACTTGGATGCGCAAGCGCCTAATTACGTAGCACCCCGCACCCAGCCACTACCGTACTACAAAAACATCCGTGCGGAAACGGAGCTAGAGCAAAGCAACGTAGCTGCCGTGGAACGCACCATGCACGAACTAATGAAGGTACCGACCATCGTGAAAGGTGCCGTGATGCCCGATGCTTGCCCAACGGGTGCCGTAGGACAGATTCCGGTGGGGGGCGTAGTAGCTACCCGAGACGCGATTCACCCGGCGATGCACTCGGCAGATATTTGCTGCTCGGTGATGATGACTGCTTTTGGGAAGGTAGACCCCAAAAAAGTACTGGATGCCGCACACGGTATCACGCACTTTGGCGGCGGTGGACGTGAGGATTTATTTGATTTGCCGAAAGACTTGGAAGAACAACTGCGCGCAAACACCTTCTTGAATAACGAAAAGAGCCTATTATTGGCCAAGACCCATTTGGGTACGCAGGGCGACGGTAACCACTTCTTGTACGTAGGCCGCTCGGCTGCTACGGGCGAAACTATTATGGTGACGCACCACGGCTCGCGCGGGTTTGGAGCTTATCTGTACAAGCAGGGGATGCGGGTAGCCGAATCGTTCCGTCGGGAACTCTCGCTGAAAACGCCGAAAAAGAACGCCTGGATTCCGTACTCTGATGCGTTGGGGAAACGCTACTGGGAAGCGTTACAAATCGTACGTCAGTGGACTAAGTTGAACCACACGGTTTTGCACCAAGCGACCTGCGAAGGTCTGAACCTCAGCCCGACTCAACGCTTCTGGAACGAGCATAACTTTGTTTTCAAGCAAGACGATTTGTTTTACCACGCCAAGGGGGCCACACCGCTGACCGATGAATTCGTACCCGACTCTACGGACGGTCTGCGGCTGATTCCGCTGAATATGCGAGAACCCGTACTCATTGTGCGCGGTACTGCAACGGAAAACAACCTTGGCTTTGCACCTCACGGCGCGGGACGGAATACGAGCCGTTCGCAACACCTGCGCTCCTTGGCCCACCGAACTAAGGAAGCCGTATTTGCGGAAGAAACAGCGGGCTTGGATGTACGTTTCTACTCGGGGCATATGGACCTATCCGAGTTGCCGACGGCTTATAAAAATGCGGAGAACGTACAAGCCCAAATGCAAGCATTTGGCCTGGGGGAGGTGGTAGACAAAATTATGCCTTACGGCTGTATTATGGCGGGGGACTGGCAGTTGGACGCGCCTTGGCGAAAGCGGAAGCGGCGCAAGCAAGCCGGGTAGCCAACCCGTGAAAGGATACGGCACTATCAGGAATTGAGTCTGCACTTTCGGTGACTTTTCCTTCGTTTTTATGAACAAAAACCACTGAATCGGCTGTTTAATAGTACGACAAAAGCCAAGTAAAAGTGCAACAACCAAATCATCCATCCATCTCACAGGAGCTACTGGCTTCGATGCGAACCAATACGGAAAATGACTTGTGGCAAATGTCGTTTCAGCATCCAGTGCTGCTGATTTTTCTGCGGCACTTTGGCTGTACCTTCTGCCGGGAAGCGCTGTCGGACATCGCCAAGTCACGGGCGAGTATCGAAATGACGGGGACGCGCGTTGTCTTTGTCCATATGACGGACAATAAGACCGCCGAGCGCTATTTTCAGCGGTACGGTCTCAGTGGTGCGGTACACGTTAGCGATCCAGCGTGTAAGTTTTACGAATCTTTTGGCCTGGTGAAAGGTAACTTCACGCAACTGTTCGGCCTCCAATCCTGGATTCGCGGCTTTCAGGCTGGGGTGATCAACGGTCACGGTGTGGGGCATAAGCAGATTGGCGATGGCTTCCAGATGCCGGGCGTCTTCGTGCTGCATGATGGACA
>JBCDIR010000777.1:0-2124 GCA_038748735.1 Bacteroidota bacterium
GAAGTTGCTTGCATGCGGGTCATCAGCCGTATCGAAGGTGGCATCAGTAGGGGCATCATCAACAGAGTTGACCATTTTCAGCCTAAGCTCCGGCGTATCCTGCAGGTCTTCCCCACATGAGTTAAAGACTAGCAAACACACACACACAAACAAGTGTGCAAAATTTAAATAAATAAGTCATTGAATTAGGTTTTTGGATAAAGTGAATAGGCGATAGCACGTAGCTATCGTTGAGAGATGTAAAGGGATGCGCATTCCTTATTTAGGATTTCAAAGATAAGTTAAATTTGAATAAAATGCAAATTTTGTATCTCACTTATTAATATCCTGTTTTGAATATTTTAAATCGAATGATCAAAAAAATTGGGGTACTTACAGCTACTAGTTCGTCAGGGCGCCAGGACGCACAAACCCCTCCGCAACCACATCCACGACCAGCACCCAATCGTGACCCTGTCCTGAGCTAGGTGGGGCTATGGTTATTTCCGTCGCATTGCTCACGGAGGCTCCTGGGAAACTACTGCCCGTGCGAGGATCATACCACCAGGTGGTTAATTCAGCGGAAGCTAAGCTAGACAAATCAAGTCGGGTACGTCCTCCCTTGGGTAGGTATACCATGGCGTAGCGGCCAGCGGAACAGCGTGTAGCCACTTGGTAATCCTGATAGTTCGTTAGCGTATCCAATAGAAGCGTTTGGTCCGGAATACGCGATAGGAAGGGGCGGGACAGCATTAGGTTTTTGAGGTGCTTCGCTTGGTTGGCCATCGGCAAATCGAGCGCTACGGGCCAGGGCCGTAGGGGTTGGTTGATGGGGTCTCGGTCCGTGGTATACATCTACCAGACAGCGGACCAACCTAAAATGAAGAGCTACCTGGATTTCAACACGGGTTGGCCCGAAAATAGCTGGGAAATTACCGAGCCGGCCATCTACTACCAAGCGGCTTATTTGCGTTTTCTGGCGCACAGCGTCCCTTCGTCCGAGTTGGTGAATACGAATGAATTGGTCAAGGTCATTCCCATCAGTGTACAACCCAATCCGGCGAACGGGAGAATACGCCTTCAAGTTCCCGCAGGCGATTATCAGTTACGCATTTTCAGCGCGAATGGGCAACTGATTCGCCACGAATCCATCCGCGCTACGGATGATTTGGACTTGACGCAGTTGCCGTCCGGAACGTACTGGCTGGAGCTGCGTGGTGCGGAAATCTATCGTGGGGCAGTGGTGCGGCAGTAGTCTGCTCAAAAATTTCCCAGCATCAAACCTTCTATATCCGCTGCGAGGCTATCCGGCGGTACGTCCAGTACGAGGTAGGCGTGGTTGGAGCTATCGGAGGGTATCCACTGGTTTCCTCCGGTGGAATCCGCTAGGCAGCGTCCGTTTTCTACTTTATGCCAGTAGGTGCCGAGGCCGCTTCTGACGGCGTACAGTACGGCCGTTTGATCGTAGGTGGCGTTGTCGTGGATGCGGTTGTTGAACGCGTCTTTCGTCCAGGGGGCGAACTGGCTAAAGTGGTAAAAACCCAAGTAGAGCGGCGAAGTTTTGGGTAAGGTATTGAAGACCTCCCCCGTTTTGACCTCCACGCCGAGTTCGTAGCCAGAGAACGTGATAGGTAGTTCGAGGCGTTCCAATACGTATTGGGTGACCCCGGGCATATCGCCGTTGAAGTTCCACTCGTTTTCGCCGCTGGGGTACTGTCCGCCCATGATGACCATCTCTTTTACCTTTTGGTGCAAAAGGGCCGTACCGTCCAGTTCGGAGTAGTCATCTGGTGCCGAGTCGAGGAGCTTTTTGATGTTCATGAGTGGTCCTACGGTAACGATCGTCACGTCCTGGTCCGCACTTTCGCTCAGGATTTTGCGGTACAGTGCCGTGGCTTCCGGCACATTATCGGGAGTAGCATCGTGTTCCAATTCAGCAGCGATGACTTTAGAGTGGTTCCAGGCTACTTCGTAGGGGGCGGCAGCGCGCAGGCCAATGGGAATGTCGGGATTGCCGTAGTGCGTATTGACGGCATCAATGGCACGGACCGCATGTTGTTCGGTATTCCAACACACCACCCCCAGGAGGTTGATTTCTCCTTTGTTTTGAAAGTGATTGAGCATCACTAGTGCCCCCAAGTCATC
>JBCDIR010000778.1:0-2109 GCA_038748735.1 Bacteroidota bacterium
GGAGCCATCTCCGCTTCGTCCACCCGCACGGAGGTGTAGCCACTCAACGCGTACGATTCGTAACCCTCCCAGGTCACTACGACTAGGTCCAGCGGGGAAACGTCCGAGATACAAGCCTTCTTGTAGGCAAAAGTGATTTCGCCGACTTGGTCGTTGTCCAGATCGGTGACAGTGGTCTCTTCCGTTACGAATTCCAGGAAAAGATCAAACTCGCAATTTCCAATCGGAGCATCTAGGGTATGCAACCGTCTCGCTGCGGAACCATTTTTGATGTAATGATAGGCGTAAAGCGACGTGTCATTTTGCGTAAGCAACGCGATATTCTCTCCGCTTTGATCCTGCCAAACGTGCTGGCTGATGACTTGTCCGGTGTAGCGAAGTTGTGTCGGGTCAAAGCTGGCCGAATCTTGTACGGCAAAGGCTGAGGTAGCTTCCTGTGTGTTATTAGTAGTCGATTCGTCAGACGGGATTGACTCGTCACTCGTGCCGGATGGGTCTGCCGTGTTTTGACAGGCGGTTAGCGCTATTATTAGTAATAGGTAGAAGAACTTTTGCATAAGGTTCGATGATTCACAACAAAGATAGATAAAAGGGGGATTTTAGGCATTGTGAGATGTTTTTAAACAAGTTCTATTAAAGAAGCAAGCTCACCCCCATCTACCCGCGTAGTAAGTGCCGGCTAATAACTAACTTCTGAATTTCGGAAGTACCCTCACCGATGGTACACAGTTTCGCATCGCGGTAGAATTTCTCCACTGGGAAGTCTTTCGTGAAGCCGTAGCCCCCAAAGATTTGGACGGCTTCGTTCGCAGTACGAACGGCTACCTCCGAGGCGTAGTACTTCGCCATGGCCGACTGCTTGGTAACGGGCTGACCCGCGTCTTTGAGCATACCCGCCTGGCGGGTGAGCAATTCTGCGGCTTCGATTTCGGTGGCCATATCCGCTAGCTTGAAAGAAATGGCTTGGAACTTAGCGATCGCTTTACCGAATTGTTCGCGTTCCTTGGCGTAACGAAGCGCTGCTTCGTAAGCGCCTTTCGCAATCCCGAGCGACAAAGCCGCGATGGAGATGCGTCCCCCGTCCAGAATTTTCATGGACTGGATGAAGCCTTCCCCTACCTCACCGAGTACGTGTGATTTGTGTAAACGGACGTTGTCAAAAATCAACTCCGCCGTTTCGCTGGCGCGCATACCCAGCTTGTTTTCCTTCTTCCCCGCGCTGAATCCGGGCGTGTCCCGTTCCAGTACGAAGGCCGTCATACCGTGGCTGTCGAGCAACTCGCCCGTGCGGGCAATGACGACGATAATGTCTCCCGATTTACCGTGCGTGATGAAGTTTTTACTGCCGTTGAGGACGTAGTAGTCCCCGTCTTGCTCGGCAACGCAACGCATTCGTCCCGCGTCGCTACCCGTATTGGGTTCCGTCAGCCCCCAAGCGCCGATAGCCTGACCCGTAGCGAGGCGGGGGAGGTACTGCTGCTTTTGCTCATCGTTGCCAAATAGCAAGATGTGGTTGGTACAAAGTGAGTTATGCGCCGCAACGGACAAGCCAATCGAACCACAGATTTTCGCAATTTCTTCAATGATGCTGATGTAAGCGTCGTAACCCAAACCGGCACCTTCGTATTCCTCGGGTACTAGCACGCCGAGGAAACCGTACTGTCCCATTTCGCGGAACAAATCCACGGGGAAGTGCTGGCTCTCGTCCCAGTCCATGACGTGGGGGCGAATGTTAGCTTCCGCAAAGTCACGAGCGGATTCGCGGATCATTTCTAGTTGATCGGAAAGAATATTGGTGGTTACTGCGGTCATTTGGCTATACTTCTTTTTACGGCTTGATATACTGCAAAAGTAACAACGATTTTAATGTATAGTTGATTGTAAGCCATTTTTATTTTACGACGCCCCAATTAAAATAGTTACGTATTTTGTGGTAAATCTCCGTGTTTTCGTAGATGCCGGCAAAGGCTTCGGATCCCTGCCCGTAGGCGTAAACGGGTACCATGGAGGCGGTGTTCGCAATCTTGCCTCCGCAAAGCCGATCGAAAACATGGATGAGTTGGCTGGTCACCGCATGCGTGTGATGGGTGCACCTATTCAGGCGCAAAC
>JBCDIR010000779.1:0-2107 GCA_038748735.1 Bacteroidota bacterium
CTAGCGCGAACTACAATTTCGTCTCCCGGGCCGTGTATCGCAAAGCCGAGTATGTCAAAACCGACGGCTACATTTGCTACCGTTGCCGGGGCGAACACCCGAATCTCATCTTTTTTCATTTACGAAAATTTATAAGTAAAACTATTGTTTTTAGTAGTTTAACTTTTACGATAAGAATTTTCCAATTGAAACAATTTCAGCGAAGACCCCAGCCGCCGTTACTTCCGCACCCGCACCGGGGCCTCGTACAACGAGCGGTCGCTCGCGGTAGCGATCGGTAGCGAAGACAATCATATTGTCACTGCCGCTAAGGAAGTAGAACGGGCTGTCGGTATCTACCGCTTCCAGTGCTATTTTGGCCTGTCCGTTTTCATCCAAGCTGGCGATCATCCGCAATACTTTGTTATCAGCTGCGGCCTTAGTACGTAATTCTTCAAAGTAGGCATCGTGTTCCTGTAAGGCTTGGAAGAAGGCATCTACTCCTTCGGCTTCCGCTACGGCTGCGGGTAAGATGGGCGTAATTTGTACATCGGTGGATTCGAGCGCCAGGCCCGCCTCGCGCGCGAGAATCAAAATTTTGCGACGTACGTCCGAGCCACTCAAGTCCGTTCTGGGGTCTGGTTCGGTATAGCCCCGTTCGCGCGCCTCCGTGACGATTTCGCTAAAGGGACGACTGCCGTCAAAACTGTTAAAAATGAAAGATAACGAGCCGGATAGCACCGCCTGGATATTGATGATATTGTCACCACTCGTAATTAAATCATTGAGCGTGGAAATAACCGGTAGTCCGGCACCCACGTTCGTTTCGTAACGGAAGGTCACCCCCCGGGCGGATGCAATGGTTTTCAAACGCTGATATTGCAAGTAAGAAGAGGAAGCAGCGATCTTGTTCGGTGTAGAAATAGAAATACTGCTGTCGAGAATGGCTTCGTAATAACTACTCACTTTTTCACTAGCGGTATTATCAATGAAGATACTGTTGGTCAAATTCATCTCTCGCATTCTGGCGAGGAAGATGGGAAGGTCGCTCGGCGAATTACTTTCAGCTAATTGTGCTGCCCAATTGTCCAAGTCAATACCTTCCGTGGCGAAGAGCATTCTTTTGGAATTGGCTAGTCCAACGATCTTTATTTCTAATGAACGCTTTTCCTCTAAAAAGACCATCTGCTCTTTAATCTGTTTAATGAGTGTTTTGCCAATCAAACCGACGCCCACGATGAAGAGGTGCAGCACTTGGGTATCACTGAGGAAGAAGGCTTCGTGCAGGGCATTGAGGGCTTTGGCTTCGTCCGTCTTTGGAATGACGACGGAGATGTTCAGCTCGCTAGAGCCTTGCGCAATGGCGATGATATTGATCCCGTTCTTCCCCAGTGCTTGAAATAGTCTACCGGAGATACCGGGACGGTAGCGCATGTTTTCACCAATAATGGCCACTACGCTCAGTTCGTCTTCTATTTTGACGGGATCAATAATGCCACGCTCTAACTCTAGCTGAAACGCATCTTCCGCACACTGCTGTGCTTTTTTGGCAAACTTAGGTTGGATGGCGAAACTAATCGCGTTCTCACTAGAACCCTGCGTAATGAGAATAATGTTGATTCCCGCCTGGGCCAAGGAGCTAAACAGCCGTGCCGCTGTTCCGGGTACACCAAACAATCCACTACCCGAAAGCGTCAGCAGCGCTACGTCACCGATGGAGGAAATACCTTTTACGGGCATTCCGCTCGGGTCGGACTGGCCAGAGATATAGGTGCCGCGGTAAGTAGGGTTGAACGTATTTTTGATGTACAACGGAATCTGCTTACTCAGTGCCGGCTGCAGGGTAGGTGGGTAGATGACCTTGGCTCCAAAGTGCGACATTTCCATCGCTTCGGCATAGGTCATATTTTTGATGGTGAAGGCTTTCTTTACTTTGCGGGGGTCCGCCGTTAAGACGCCGTCAACGTCGGTCCAAATCTCGATGACCTTCGCGTTGAGTCCCGCTGCGAGTAGCGCCGCAGTATAATCCGACCCCCCGCGCCCGAGGGTGGTCGTCAGTCCTCCTTTCGCGGAAGCAATGAAACCCGTAACAATTTGTATTTCGGGATGCTCAGCATAATAAGTACGA
>JBCDIR010000780.1:0-2104 GCA_038748735.1 Bacteroidota bacterium
CGAAATTAGCGTGATGAAAAAAGAGAAGACACCCATTTTTAAACAGTCTCCAACGACCGAATGATTGCGTATAAACCAAGTACCCCACTTACGCTTTCTGCCTTTTCCTTTCCAGTAGTATGGGCTGCTTTTTAGCATCCATAACGCTAGCGGCTTCAACGTCGCTCAAAGGCTACCGTACCCAGCGCTTCATCCCGTAAATGGAAGCCTGTGACAGTCCCTTTTTCGTTACGTTGAAAACGCATATACCCTAAGTGTGCGGAGTAGAAAATATCCACTACTGCGGGAAAGAAGGGTTCCAGGGTTTCCCCTTTTACGGTAAACAGCAGTTGATCTTTTTCAACTTCCAAAACATAATTTTGATCAAGTATTCGAGCGTGAAAAGTTCCGGCGTAAGCGCCTAGTTCCTGTGCGGAAAGCTGTACGGGGGTGTACGCTTCGTGTACGTACTGCTGGCTACTGCCGGGTTGCTGTACAATCATGCGTTGTTGGCCCGCGTCTTGGCTAAACGTGACGACCATGCCTCCGCTGCCGTCCATCTCGAAGGTGTTTTCGTCTAGGGGAAACAGCTTGCTTTCGTATTCGTTGGGGCGTGCGTAGTGGAGGGTGTCATCTTTTAGGTATACTTGGCGAGCGTAGCCCCACTCATAGTCGAAATAGTGGGCGCAATGGCGCGCTAGTTGCACTGTACTCAGCGTCTGGTACGTGGGGCTTTGGCTCGGAACCGTCGTGCTTTCGACCGTTGATGTTGGTGCTATTGGCAGGAGGGTTTCCATCACTTCAAACGCCTTGCCCCATACGTTGAGGGTACCGTTATTACTCAATGCAATAACCGCTAGTTCGTGCTCGGGGGCTTGGAGATACATGGAATGAAAACCACCCCAGTCGCCATTATGTCCGAAAATGGACTGGCCATTTATCATGCCGTGCTCTACGCCCAGCGCGTAGGTGTGCGTTTGCCCATCGTTGAGGACGCCGCGCCGTAGCATTTCAGTCGTGAAGTCTGCGCCGCCGACGCTGGGTTGTTGGTAGTTATTGCTCCACTTCAGAAAATCCTGCAAATTGGTACGAAGACCGCCGTCGCCCGGAGCGGTAAAATTGCGCCAATCGTCTCGTTCGTAGCCTTCGCCATTGTCCGTGTAGCCCGTGGCGTGAAGGGGCGTGACTCGGTTCACCTCATCGTGAAAGTAAGTACTGCTCATGCCCAGCGGTTCAAAGATATTGGCTTGCGCGTAAGCGTCTAAGGACTGACCACTGACCTGCTCAACGATTAGCGCTAGTACCAAATAATTCGAGTTGCTATAACTGTAACGGTCACCGGGTGGGAAGAGTAAGTTGGGGTGGCGAGCTAAAATTTCCAACCCTTGGGCTTGGGTGAAATTTCGATTCCACGAGTTACCCCGCATATACTCAATGACGAGATAGTCCTTCAATCCGCTGCTGTGGTGTAAGAGGTGCTGAATGGTGACTTCTCCCTGCGGATAAACCGGCCACTCCTTGAGGTGTTGCTGAACCGGATCGTCCAGTGAAAGCTTCCCTTGTGTCTCTAATAAGACGATGCAAGCCGCCGTAAATTGCTTAGAGATGGAGCCCAGCTCATAAACGTTTTGTGCGGTGCTGGCTACGTTGAATTCTAAATTAGCCAAGCCATAGCCTTTTTCGAAGACGATCTTACCTTGATGAAAGATACCGACTGAACAGCCCGGCAAACCTTTGTATTCCCCAAAAATACGGTCTACTGCTGTAGCAAGTTCGGCTCGTCCCGCTTCGGTATCTAATGTCAAATTGAGTGTCTCCGCTTGGCTACTGAGGTCTACCAAAAAGCTATTTACAAAACAAAAAAGCAAGAAAATACGGGGAAGTCGTTGCATGTCAAGTGATTTTTAGTCGGTTGAATAATGTTTTGGGCAGCGGATTGAAATTTTTGTCCTTGTGCTACTCCAAGTCTGTTTCGCTGATAGTGAAGTCCATTTCCCAGGTAGCGAAATCGTTGGTGTCGTAGCAGTCCCAGTTGTCGGTGTCTTCCATGGATTTGCGCAGCTCCCGTCCGCTGGAGGTGATAACAGTTACCTCACTATCCAATATTTCTGCCTCTGCGAGGCAG
>JBCDIR010000781.1:0-2098 GCA_038748735.1 Bacteroidota bacterium
AAGCTGTAGGTCATACCATTATTATCGTCGGTAACACCGGGCCCAGTGTATGCTCCATTGTCGCTGGCTACCGTTCCTTGGGGTGGGGTGCCACCGCCGAGGCCCGTTTGTACCCCCGCGTTGATGCACAGGTCGGCGGGAGCGGTGAAGGTGACGGTAGGCAGTGCGAATACTTCTACCTCATCCGTAATCGGACAAATTCCTTCGGTGTAAGTAATAGTTTGTACCCCAGCACCCGCCATCATAGGGTTGAAGCTATACGTCATGCCGTTGCCATCGTCCGTCACGCCGGGACCACTGTATACGCCACCGACGGGCATTCCACCACCTAGACCCGCCTGCACCCCCGCATCAATGCACAGGTCCGCAGGTGCGGTGAAGGTATGATTTCCGCAGGGGTCGAACGGCTCGAAGCAGATGTTGTCTAAAGCTACGTAGTTGCTTCCCCCTTGCAGGATGACTTGTACCGCCGTTAATGCCACGCCGTCGAAAGCCGTACCCGCAAAGTCAATGTTTTCTGTCCACGCCCCCCCAGTAGCGGTGGTCGTTAGATTGACGGTTACGTTAGGACTCCCGTCTTCCGGCGTACCTGTTAGCTGTACATCATCTATCTCGGAGGTATTTACATCACCATCATTGGACAGATAAAGGTCAATACGCAAAAGTTCAAAACCCGCGTTGGGGTTGTTCAACTGAAAAGTACCAACGTTGGTATTAGCGGCATAAGGTGCATTGTTGAGGTCCGATTCCAAGTAGTAATCAGAACCCGCTCCGCCGCCACCCCCCGGCGAAAAGAAGCCTGTTTGGAGGTTGCCCGTGGTCGTAAAGTTGAAGCCATCTTCGGCGAAAGCCGTCAGGTCGGCGGCTGCTTCGTCCTCGAAAGTTTCGCAAGTCGTATCGTCGTCTTGAATGGTGCCGATACCTTCACCATCCCCGATGATCGCTCCGTTGGTGGCATTGCTCAGGTTGACGGTAAAAGTTTCGGGAAACTCGGAGCTTACGTCACCATTCACCGTCACACTTACCGTTTGGGTCGATGCGCCGTTGGCGGCAAAGCTGATGACCGTGCTAGGAAGGGCTACGTAGTCTACCCCCGGCGTAGCGGGAATGGCCCCTCCCGTACCAGACGCGGCCGTAACATCAAAGGCCGTCGTGTTATCACTACGGGTGATCGTGAACGTGAAGGTCGTGGTACCGGCGTCTCCCTCCACTTGACTGACGTCGTCGATGGAAACCAGCACCTGGTTAACGTCAAACTCAGCGAATTTGAAGTCATCAATGGCTACGTAGTTGACGCCCGCACCGAGAGAGACGGCTACCTTGGTGAGTTGAGTACCCGCAAATGGCGTTCCCGCAAAGGAGAGACCCTCTTCCCACGCAAAACTTCCACTATTTGGTACCGTAAAAGTGTGAGAAACGGTCGTACCGTCCGGTTTGGTGCCTAGGAACATGACATCACCGGCTACCCGACTGGTACCGTCGTCCGCCGAAGGCCAAAGGTCTACCTCCAGTAATTCGAAGACCTTACTGGGGGTAGTAATGCTAATTTCACCAACGTTACCACTGGAGCCACCGTCTCCCGCGCCAGTATCTAGGAAGCGATCCGAGCCGCTACTGCCCCCCGTGATAAATTCGCCAATTTCCAAGTCTCCAGAGGTAGCAAAACTGACGCCCAGTTCGGTGAACGTTGTCCCACCGACAGTTTCTGCCTCGAAGGTTTCGCAACCGGTATCGTCGTCTAAGATCGTACCGAGTCCTTGAGGGTCTATTAGTACTGCGCCATCGGGATGGCGCGCACACGGTGTTTGCTGCCGACTTAAACAGCGACGGCCGCGTGGACGTGCTCTCGACCTCTACTTTCGACGACACCGTCGCGTGGTACGAGAACAGCGGAAGGACTCGCCAGTCTTTCTCAAACGGGCGACAACAACGGCCGACGAAGCGCGATCTGTTTGTGCTGCAGACTTGGATATCGATGGGGACCTCGACGTGCTCTCGGCCTCAACACTCGACGACACGATCGCTTGGTACGAGAACGACGGTGCGTTCCCGCCGAGTTTCTCAAGTAGGGTGATCACCAGCACGGCCGATTTCGCAT